>JAILCM010000037.1 GCA_024680155.1 Treponema sp. | reverse complement strand
ACTCACGGAGACATGATTGATTTAAAACGCGAAAACATCAGAGATTTTGATATTCGTGAATTCTACGTTCAGCTGGTATCAGGCTTACGCGAAAAAGGATTTTAAGTAAGGGCAAACGCATTAAAAGAATAAATTATAATGTAATTGCACCGTTGCATTTTTCGGTTAAGTTTCTATAATTAGTAACATAAAATCATTACAGAGGGCAAGAAAATGGCAGGAAACACATTCGGAACAAATTTTAAAGTAACAACTTTTGGCGAAAGTCACGGAATTGGATTGGGCTGTATTATTGACGGATGTCCTGCCGGTCTTGAAATAAATGAAGAAATTATCCAGCGTGCACTCGACAGAAGAAAGCCTGGAGCTTCTATAAACGGAAAACTCAATGCCGCTGTAACTGCCCGCAAAGAACCAGACGAAGTTGAAATTCTTTCAGGCCTTTTTGAAGGAAAAACTACCGGAACTGCAATTGCACTCGAAATCCGCAATACTTCGCAGCATTCAGCTGATTACGGAAACCTTGCCACAACCTTCCGCCCGGGCCATGCAGATTTTACCTACGATGCAAAATATGGAAACCGCGATTACCGTGGTGGAGGGCGTTCATCCGGCCGTGAAACCGCTGCCAGAGTTGCCGCAGGAGCCGTTGCCGCTGAATTTTTACGCACAAAAGGAATTAAAATTACAGCATATACAATCCGCGCCGCTGGAATAGATGCCCAGAAACGCAATTTTGACGAAATTGAGCAGAATGCATTGCGCGCCCCGGACAATGAAGCAGCAGAAAAAATGCAGGCCCGTATAGAAGAAATCCGCAAAAACGGCGACAGTACCGGCGGAATTATTGAATGCGTCGTAAAAGGATGCCCGGTCGGTTTGGGAGAGCCTGTTTTTGATAAACTTGATGCAGAACTTGCAAAAGCAATGCTTAGTATTGGGGCTGTAAAAGGTTTTGAAATTGGAGACGGATTTGCCGCCGCAGACAGTTTTGGAAGCACAAACAACGACTGCATGCATGTAGAAAACGGAAATCCCGCTTTTGATACAAATCATGCCGGTGGAATTCTTGGTGGTATTTCGAACGGAAACGACATCATCTTTAGAATTGCCGTAAAACCAGTTCCAAGCATTTTTAAGCCGCAAGAAACAATTACCAAAAACGCTGACGGAACTTTCCAAAATACCACACTAGAAATTAAAGGACGCCATGACATCTGCCTTTGCCCCCGCATTGTTCCCGTTGTAGAAGCCATGACCGCCCTTGTTCTCGCTGATTTTTACCTTAGACTTATTTAAGCTTCAGGAGGGGGAAGTCTCCCCCTCGGCTGCAATTCGTCGCCCTAAAGGCTCCTCATTTCCGCCTACCCCCTCTGCGGGCAACTCACCCCAGACAGAAAATTTATTTTTTCAGGATTTTTCATCCATCTAAGCTGCCCGCAATGCCCGAACTTATTGCCTTTAAAACAAAAAAAGTGCTGTCCAAAAAGAAATGAGCAGCCCCATTATTTTTTCCTGGAATAGTATGTGAATCTTTACTGAAATTTCCCTTAAATCTTTTTTTTAATATTTCCACAAGTTTTTCTCAAAATCAAATTTCCGTGTTATCATATCCCTATGTTTAAATCAAACTCACAGAGCAACCGTAGGGTTGCAATATTCTCAAATTGGAAAACTGCCCGTGATGTAGGACTTATTACGCCCTGCACATGGGCTTTTTATATTTTAAACCATTTTAGGAGGCATTTATGCAAAAATTCTCAAAAGTTTTAACATCGATGGTTGCAATGCTTGCACTCGCATTCTGTGCCATGTCATGCAAAGTAAACGTTGACGGTAACCCGACAATGTACACGGTTACTGTTGATAGTTCAATCGAGCACGGTAAAGTGAGCGTTGATAAGACATCGGCAGAAGCGGAAACAACAATAACACTTACCGCTACAGCAGATGAAGGTTATGAACTGGATTCTTACAGCGTAAAAGATGAAAGTTCAAATGACATTACAGTTACAGACGGTACTTTCGCAATGCCGAAAAGCAATGTAACTGTAAGCGCAACATTCACGAAGACAGAAGCAACACTCAATCAGGAAGCCGCAGATGCAGTCATCGCAAAAATTAATGCCATCGGCGAAGTTACTTACACAGACGATTGCAAGGCAAAGATAGACGAAGCCCGCACCGCTTACAATGCACTGACAGATGCACAGAAAGCACTTGTGACTAATTACAGCACATTGACAACAGCAGAAGCAACCTATAACAAATGGGTTTATTCAGAGGTCAGCTCTTATACATTGGGTTCTGAATATAAAGGACTAAAAATTACGGGCTCTTCAGGTGCGTATAAAATTTCAGGTAATTTATATAACGGCAGCTATACCTTTACAAATACTGAAGGCAAAAAATTTAAAAAGATAGAAATGCTCTCAACTGCTACGAACTTTTCGGGTACAGGCGTTTCTACAGAGCCTTATTCGTTTTATAGCACACAAGACGGTGAAAATTTGACTGGCAAAAAAATAACATGGACAGGCAGTGCAGAGGAAGTAACAATGAACGGGTATGCATACGCTGTAGAATATATTCTCGTAGAATATGATGAGTAAAACATAAAAGGCGTGAGCAGATGCATAGAACGCTTGCAGGCTTTCAATTAGCACAAGCGTTGCAAAAAATAGCCATTTAAAGGCGGTCTTCACATCACAAAGACCGCCTTTTTTTTGAACTGTGGTGATAATATAATTTTAGCTATAATCTATTTAAAAACAAAAAAGACTGTCCATTTGACAGCCTTTAGTGCGGAGGAGCCGACTTGAACGGCCACGACTTACGCCACAAGCACCTCAAGCTTGCGTGTCTACCAATTCCACCACCCCCGCGGGAGAAAATTATGAAAACTTGAGCTACACTGGATTCGAACCAGTGACCCACGCCTTAAAAGGGCGTTGCTCTACCTACTGAGCTAGTAGCCCATCGCATTCATGCGAATGTTTAAGTAATATATATTTTTTTATTTTTTTTGTCAAGCAAAAATATATTGTTTTTACAAAAATTTGAAAAAAAATTGAAAAAAAATCAACAATAACATCTTAAATTTTATCTAAATCCCCTTGCAAAAAATGCCGTCAAGAAAAAATAAAAAAACATTATCATATTGCACTAAATTTTTAGTTTTGATACTATTTTTATATGCTCCTGCTGGGGCAGGCATTTTTTTTCATTAAAAGGAGTATTAAAATGAAAAAACTTTTTTCGGTTTTAGCAGTTCTTTTTGTACTTGGAACAACAAGCACATTCGCAACAGGAATTGGAGCACAGTTTGGCTATACAATTGGCGGAAACACTGGTGCTGCATTAACTCTTAAATTGGATAATCTTCCTCCAGTTTTCGCTATTGATTTGGGATTTGGCTCAAACTACTTCTCTATTGGTGGTACAGCAGACTGGTGGATTACAAACCCTACAATCGCAGGCCCATTAGGCGTTTATTTTGGACCAGGACTTGCAGCTTCTTTTGTAAGTGTTAGCGACAGCTATACAGCACTTAATATTGGTGCTCGCGTTGTTGGTGGATTAAATATCTTCCTGGCACAGGTTTTTGAACTTTACCTTCAGGCAGCATGGCAGCCAACATTTGGAATTGCA
>JAILCM010000006.1 GCA_024680155.1 Treponema sp. | reverse complement strand
CTAAGTGACCGATAGCCACATTTTTAATAGATTTTATTTTTTATGCGGATTCCCTGTATTATTTTCTTTACAACGTTTTTATCTGCTTTTTATACACAGAAATCATTGCCAGCATACATGCCGTTAAAGAAGCGCCTTCTGCAATAATAAAAGCCCACCAAATATTGTTTACGTTTCCTGTCAAAGAAAGAAGCCAAGCTGCAGGAAGTAAAGCAAAAATCTGTCGGATGAACGATGCAATCATACTTAATAAACCGCGTCCAAGAGCCTGGAAAACAGATGTAAATGTAATACATACAGCTGCAACCGGGAAATGCAATGCAATAATTCTTAAAGCAGGAATTCCAATTTTAAGCATTTCTTCTGTTGGTGCAAACATTCCAAGCAAGGCTTTTGGGAAAATTTCAAATACAGCAAGTCCAAACAACATAATCGAAATTGCAGCAATTGCACAAAGTTTTATTGATTTTGTAATTCGCTCTTTATATTTTGCACCGTAATTATAGGCAACAATTGGAACAATACCATTATTAAGACCAAATACTGGCATAAAAACAAAACTCTGGAGCTTAAAGTAGATTCCATAAACAGCAATTGCAGTTGTAGAGAAAGTTCCTAAAATCATATTTAAAAGATAAGTGAGGATAGAACCAACAGAACCAAGCAAAATAGAAGGAACACCTACTTTGTAAATATCACCGATAATCTGCCAGCTAAAACTGAAGTTTTTAATTGAAAAATTAATATCTGTGTTCTTTTTTAGGTTCAAAAGTAATGAAACAATCAAAGCAACAATCTGACCAATTACAGTTGCCCAAGCCGCACCCGCAATTCCCAAAGCAGGAAATCCAGCAAGTCCAAAAATCATAATCGGGTCAAGAACAATATTTGTTAAAGCACCAGCAATTTGAGAAATCATAGAAAGAATAGTACGTCCTGTTGATTGAAGCAAACGTTCAAAGGTTATTGCCCCAAAAAGCCCAAACGACACAACTGTACAAATGCGCAGATAACTTACACCGTATTCAATAATTTCCTGAACATCAGTCTGGCGTTCAAAATAAAAACGTGGAACAGTAAAACCAATTACAAGAAAAATCACATAAGAAAAAAATGTAAGCAAAATACCATGCAAAGCAGTCTGAGAAACAGCATGTGAATCTTTTTGTCCAAGACGCATAGAAAGCAAGGCATTTATACCAACTCCAGTACCAACCGCCATAGAAATCATAAGATTCTGAATTGGGAATGCAAGACTAACTGCAGTAAGTGCATTTTCCGAAATACGTGCAACAAAAATACTGTCTACAATATTGTACAAAGCCTGCACCAGCATAGAAATCATCATAGGAAGCGAAATTTGCACAAGAAGTTTTCCTACAGGCATTGTCCCCATTTTATTTTCTGTCTGGGGTGTTTCAATTTTTGATTCATTTTCCATAGTGATGCAACTTTAACAGAATAAAAAATTACATACAAGTAATATAGATAAAAAAAATCCCGGAAAGATTGATGGATTATCTCCCGGGAAAAATAAAAACCTAATTAAACATCAGGGGCACTAGCGGCCCCACACACTTATCAACTAGCACCTAAGCCCTAACTATCGTTTCAAGCTCAAAACTGTTTCCAAAAGTGTATCAGCAGTTGTGATTGTTTTTGAGTTAGCCTGAAAACCACGCTGAGTTACAATCATGTCGGTCATCTGTTCAGAAAGGTCAACGTTTGACATTTCCAAAGCACCAGCCATCAAAGTACCTTTTCCAGCAATTCCTGATTCACCAATTCTAGCCATACCAGAGTTGTTTGATTCAACAAAAGTACTGTCTCCGGCTTTTTCAAGACCGCGTTCATTTGCAAAAGTTGCCAAAGCAATCTGTCCGATTGTGCGGTTTGTACCGTTTGAATAAACACCAGTAATTACTCCGCTTGAATCAATCTTGAAGGTATCAAGGTAACCAAGTGCGTATCCGTCCTGGTAGTATGCCTTTGTTGTAGAAGTTGAAGCACTCTGTGTGATTGTGTTTTCAAAACTTCCGATTGTTCCCAAATTGATGTTGAATGTCTGGCGGTAAGGATTTCCGTCTGCATCAGCATTTGATTCTGGAACTGTGTAAGATGCCTGCAAGAAAATCTGTCCTTCTGGATTAGAAACGTTTCCTGCACTATCAGTAATTGACTGAAGAGCACCCATATTATCAAATGTTACAGTGAAGGTATTTTCAACACCGTCTGTAGTTCCAAGCCCTACTCTAGTCTGAGTAAAATCTGCATTATCGCGGTCTACATCAACTGTTGCACGCCACTGGTTTGCAGTATCTGGAACACGTGTAAATGAAATTGAAAGAAGGTGTTTATTTCCAAAACTATCATAAACTTCCTGTTCTGTTCCCCAAGTACCAGCCTTAATATCATCCGGGCTTGCACCATCCATAATTACAGGAGTATTTTTATTCAAGTTACATGCGTAGTTTACATTCTGAGTTGCTTTTGCAGGGTCTTTAGCTCCAACAGGAATAATAAGATCTGTAGGAGTTGCAGCAGTTGTAACCATCATCTGACCGTTTACTTCTTCTGCCATCCATCCCTGAACACGCATACCGTTTGCAGGATTTACCAAAGTTCCTT
>JAILCM010000002.1 GCA_024680155.1 Treponema sp. | reverse complement strand
CCCTTTGTACCAGTCTTAGATCCGTCTGTATCGATAAGGTAATCTTCTCCTTCAAATCCCCAGTAAAGAACTTTCTGGTTTTCTTCTTCGAGCATCTTATCCATGAACTGAATAATCTTGATTGCCTTGTCTTCTGGACATTTTACAGTAATACCATAACCTCTCTGAAGGTTAGGAAGTGACTGATCGCGGTAGTGAGGTTTAGTGTTCTTGTCAAATGTGATTGCCAATGGAGCATATGTTCTTTCATCTTTTCCTGCTGTCCAGAGTGTCTGTTCTGGTTCGCCCATGAACTGCCATCCCTGAATGAACATACCAAGTACACGTCCCTGAGCAATCTTAGCATAGTACTGGTCGCGGTTGTCTGTGAAAGAAGCTGGGTCAATCAAGCCTCTCTGGAAGTAACCGTTAGCCAATTTGAACCATTTGTGAGCATTCTCATCAGTGAAGTTATCTGTATAAACATATTTTCCATTTTCGAGAGAAACGTGTCCGTTACCATCGTTTGGATAACCAGCCAAGAAGTTAGGAGGGTTCCACAAGTCAAATGCTTCCCAGTCAGCTGTAATGATATTGAATGGGATTGTTGGCATACCATCGATTGTAGGATATTTCTTTGCATATTTTTCAATAAGGTCGAAATATTCATCGATTGTAGTAATCTTTGGATATCCGAATTCTTTAAGAACAGCTTTCTGAATCCACCAACCGTTCTGGTTGTAATATGTATCAGATGGAATACCATCAATTACACCATAGTTAGGAAGTGAGTAGATGTGTTCTTTAACGACTTTTCCAGAAGCATCTTTTTCAGAATCCTGGTCAATCATTTTCTTCCATGCTGGTGCATAGTGCTTCATAAGATTTGGACCATATTTTTCTACTAATGGTTTAAGGTCACGAAGACATCCAGCACCCTGGAATTTTTCTGAATCTACTTCTACGAGGTCAGGAAGGTCTCCAGAAGCAATAAGTACACCAATTTTCTGGTCTTTGTCGCCAACAAGAATATCGAATGAGAATGTTACACCAAATTTCTCTTCAATCCATTTGTAGGCTTTGTTATCAGCTGGAGGCTGCTGTCTCTGCTGAATAGTGAAAATAGAGATGTTCATTGGTTTTCCAGAAGCACCAGCTCCTTTACCACTACATCCAACCAGGCTTAATGCTAACATTGCTCCAAGAGCAACCTGCATCAGTTTTTTCATAAAAGTCCTCCTTATTGACTTTTTATTATGACAAGAAAATTCTCGCCTTTAATACAATGTTAAGTCACTTTTTTTAGAATGCCATAGGGGATGTTCACTAAAAAAAAGATAAAAAAAGTGAATTTTCCTAATAAATTTTTTGTTATTTATTGTTTAAAGCGTTTGTAAAAATGTTAAGCCCGCATTTTGCTAAAAAAAACATCTATTATTGCATAAAATTTATACTAAAACGCTAAATTCGACTTTTTTTTCTTGTGAAATCTAAAATCAGAGGTTAGAATATTAAAAAAGTAGGTTTGGTAAGAATTGGTAAAAAAATGAAAGAAAATTCTATAATGCCGGCAGATATTGCTGTAGAACATTCAAGAAAAATTCCAATCGGTGTGTTTTCTACAAACGCATACTTATCAAAACCACATCATCATATTGAATACGAACTTTTTTATTTAGATAAAGGAACCGCAAACTTTCATATAGAAGACAATTGTAACGCTATTCACGCTGGTGATGTAATTTTTTTACAGCCGGAAATTGAGCATTATGTAGAAAAACCTGCGGAAGGTTCTGGCTTTCATTATTGTGCGCTTGTTTTTGACAGTTCAATTTTTGAAAATTCGGGTGATCAGTGCCGTTCAGTTTTTGACGTAATCAGAATAAGACGATTTTTAACGCTTCCCGACGAAATGTTAGAAAAAATGCAGGAATACATAATTTTAAAACATAATAATCAATTCGGCTGTGATTTTTTTCTTAAGTCTTTTTTGTTTGAATTTATTGCTTACATTCTGCAGACAAAACAATATGAACTTATTTCGCCGCTTTTATCTAACCAAAAACATTCGGTTTCTGCAATTGACAATGCAATTCTTTATATCAGGGAACATTTTAAGGAAAATATTTCTTTTGATGATATTCAAAAAACGACAGATTACAGTAAAAGCCATTTTGCACGTTTGTTTAAAGAAACTTTAGGAATGAATGTAACGGAATATCTGAACAAATTCCGCATAGAAAAATCCTGTCTTGATTTAATTTACGCTGATAAAAACATTACCGAAATTGCAATGGAAAACGGATTCAACAACATCCAGTACTTTTCACGGGTATTCAAGCAGTTTATGGATTGTACGCCAAAACAATATCAGCGCAAAGCAAAGGATGTAATTGTGCCATCAGCAATTCCAGATTCTATTCAAACTTAATCGACTTAAGCTGACCGCCGCCGTTTCCAACAAATTTAAGATAGAACGCACTAATTCCGTCCGGCATATCAATTTGGGCAGTATGTTCTTCAAAGAAGTTTGAACCGTCGTTGATTGTAATTTTTCCAAGAACAGGTCCATCCCAGGTTGTACGAACTTCAAAATCACCGTGAATATAGCCGCGGGTTTTGATTCCTACTTTGTGAACGCCCTTAAATTCAAAATATTTAAATCCGATTGTGGTATTTGTTACAATTCCAGTGATGTAAGAAGAATCCGTAGCTTTGTCTGTTCCTTGGATTGGAGTTCCGTCTTCCTGATCGCAGCTGTATTGCGTTACTTTTGGAGTATTCGGGCCTACATACATTGAAGGTTTGTCGGTAAAAATGTTGCATGCAATGTAAGCAGGATACTCACCTTTTGCAGGAAGCGGGCCACCGTTTAATCCGCAGGAAGTAATTTCCACCTGTGGAATTGAACCGTCTGTCAAAACTTTGATTTTTTCTGCACAACCCTGGCGACTATACCAGGTGCCGTTTGTGTGGTGATGGTAGAAAATGTAATATTCGCCATTTATAAGTTCAAATCCGCCGTGATTGTTTGCCCCGTAAGCAGCAGGCATATCAGCTGGTTTGTATGTGTCTATATGAAGGTCGCAGTTACTTACAATTACGCCGCCATATTTAAATCCGTCTGTTGGATTTTTGCTGGTAGCGTAACAAAGTTCGTGCATAACTTGAGAAGAATAAACAAAATAATATGTGTCGCCAATTTTGCGAATAGATGAAGCTTCAAAGAATGCGTGGTCTTTGAATCCGCCCCAATTTTCTACAGATGCAAGTTTGTACGGACAGCCTGCTTTGTTTGCCTGTTCTTTTGCGGCAGAAAGGGCTTCTTTTTCTGGCAGCGCATACAAATCACCTGGAACTATAACATTCGGCTCTTCTTCGATTGTAAGCATGTCTTTTCCAAGAACAGTTGCCATTGCTCCAATTCTGTCTGCCATGTGGTTTCCACAAAAAGCTGTATACAGGTAAGTACGGTCTCCCTCACAAAGAACGGCCGGGTCAAACTGTGGCATATCACCTTTACGTTCGCCCAAACGAGTTCCATCCTTATAATGAACATAACCGTAGAATTTATATTTTCCCGCTGGAGTATCGCAAACTGCAACAGAAACAAATCCTACTTTATCAAAAACGTAATAAAGATAATAACGTCCATCTGGTCCCTGGCAAACATCTGGAGCATACAAAACCATTCGTCCGTTGTTAGCTTTATCATCATCTTTCTTATAGATAATTCCTTCATAACGCCAGTCACTCAAATCATTTACAGGAGCCGACCAGCAAACGTAATCACCAAGACAAAAAACTGCACCATTTGCTAAATCATGTGAACCGTAAACATAAACGCGGTCTCCAAAAACATGAGGTTCTCCATCTGGAACATATTCCCACGAAGGAAGATAAGGATTAAAAACTGCTTTTTTCATATGGGCTCCTATTGGAAAAAAATTAAATTGTCGCTATCGGACTGGCGCTAAAAAATATTATCTGAATACAAACTGCAAGAAGTGGAAAAGTCCGCTCTGAATTGCAATATTGTTGTGGTCTGCACCAATTACTTCGTACCAGTAATGATCTACGCCATTCTTTACAAAAAGATTATGATATGATTTTGGGAATTGTCCAACTGTTCCGTCGTTTGTTCCACAGCAAATCATAACTAATTTTGGAAGTGGTTCTGAATATTTAAATTCATCTTCTGTCATCTGACCTTTATGCTGCATTGCCCAGTCGCGTCCAGGAACAACTCCAGGAGCAGGAGCAATTGCACCAACATAATTGAATAAATCTGAACGCATAATGCTTATATACAAAGTTTCGCGTCCACCCATAGAAAATCCGCAGATTGCTGTGTTTTCGCGGCCAGTTTTTACTTTGTATTTGCCTTCGATATAAGGCATAAGGTCGGTTGTAAGGTCGTTTATAAAATTATCATAATTTGCAACGGCAACTTCGTCAAAACCTGGTTTTGCATTTGGGTCAGAAGCGGCAAACATATCAGGAAAAACAACAATCATTTCTTCGCTCAAGCCGGAACAGCCCATATTGCTCAAAAAGTCGCGGATTTTTAAGCTCTGGTCGCCGGTAAAAGAATATTCGTTTCCAAAAATTCCGTGGAGCATGTACAAAACTGGGTATTCGTGTTCGTTATCGTAGCTTGCAGGAAGGAAAATATTGTATCCTCGGTTGCGGTTGCAGGTTGTAGAAAAATACATATCGTGTTTAATAAGGCCGTAATCATAATCAAGATTTACCTGAAGAATTTCTGCCGGACAAAGGTTTGGAACTTTATCGATTGATTCTGCATGTGTTAATGGATTTTTTTTAGTTTCTGTTGATTTTTGTGCTCCACTAGTAGATGCACAGTCTGTAAAACTAACTGCCATTACGGATGTAAAAGTTGCTGCTAAAATTGTGCTCAAAACAGCATTTTTGATTATTGATTTTTTCAAAGTTGACTCCTTGGTGTAAGCGAACCATTCAAAATTCGCCTATTTTACAAAAAAGAGTATACTCAAAATAATTCCTACTCAATGGTAGAATTCCCTTAAAAAATTATTTAGAATTGAATTATGCGTTTTATTCATACTGCGGACTGGCATTTGGGAAACCAGATGCACGATATAGACAGAAAACAGGAAGTTCAGGCTTTTTTTAATTGGCTAAAAGAACAAATCGTAAAAGAAAACGTGCCGACGCTTGTAATTTCGGGTGATATTTTTGATACGGCAAATCCAAGCACCGAAGCCCGCCGCCTTTATTATGGATTTTTGGCTTCTCTAGCTGGAACTTGCTGTAAAAATGTAATCATCACTGGTGGAAATCACGATTCTGCGGTAATGCTGGAATGTTCTAAGGAAGTTCTGCAGGTTGTAGAAGGGATGAATATTCGCGTGGTTGGTTCAATAAATAATCTTGCGCCGGAAGAAATGATTTTTGAATTGAATGGAGACAATTTTGGGGCTGATTCTGACGGGCGTACTAACGCGGACGCTTCTGAAGGCATTTGTATTGCGCTGCCATTTGTTCGTGAGCTAGAATTAAGAAATTTTCTTGATGATGAGAAAATTGATACGGATGATAACCTCGATTCTTCTGCCGCCACAAAAAATGCCCCCACCCGGATTTCAGATTCCGATTTATTCAGCGTGGGTTATAAAAAACTTTACGACCGTCTTTACAAAATTGCCCTTGATTTGCGTGGAAACCGTAAAATCCCGATAATTGCAACTGGCCATTTATATGCCGCTGATTTGGAAGGCCGGCTCAACGGTGTGGCAAGTAATACAAAAACTGATGACGGAGTTAAAGTGCTTGATGTGCTTGGAACTTTAGGAAACGTCCCTTCATCCGTGTTTCCGCCCGTAGATTATGTAGCACTTGGTCATATTCATTATTCAACTATGGTTTCAAAAAATGCGGCAATCCGGTATTCCGGCTCCCCTTTTGTGATGGGTTTTGATGAAGCAAATATTCCGCATTATGTGTTAAAAGTTGAAATTGAGGATGTTGATACAATCGTGAAAAAAATTGAAACTCCGCAGACAAACGTTTACCGTAGAATCAGTGGCACTTTAGATGAAATTAAAGCGGAACTTCTAAAATACCAGCAAATCAATCCACAAAAAAACACATACCTTGAACTCTGCTACAAAAAAGAAATTGGTGTGAATACGCAGGAATATTTGTATGAATCTGTACGCGCTTTGCCACAAAATGTTAGCGTTGTCAGCTGGAAAATCATGGAAACTGGAAATAAAAACGCTTTTTCAAATGGATTCGGCTCAGATTACGCATTTTCTGACAGTGGATTTGATGCCGCAGAAATAAAAAATCTGGATGATAAAGACATTTTTACCAATTTAATTCTTACAAAAACAGGATTAGACCCGCAATCACAAGAAGCAAAAGACGTTTTAGAAAAATTCTTACCATTATTTTTAAAAGCAAGCAGCGAAATTGAAAATTAAACTTTAGAGATTCTTAAAAACAACTGACAATCGCCTGTGACAAATTTGACATAAACGTCATAAAGCATTATTCTAAAATTATGGAACAGTTACCGGGAGGAACTGATTCTTGTAAAATTAAGCTCTTTTTTTAAGACTTGATCCCAGGAGGACAGGTACTATGCATACCTATTATCTAACAATTGACGTTGGAAATACCTCTACAACATTCGGATTATTTGACGGCGAAGAAATGGTTTTGCAGTTCCGGCGCACAACCAACATCAGCTCTAGTTCGGATGAAATTGGTATTTTTTTACGGACAGCCCTGCGAGAAAACGGATTTGATTGGAATCAAATTTCAAAAATCGGTTGCTGCAGCGTTGTACCACCTGTTAATTATTCATTAGCAAGCGCGTGCTCAAAATATCTTAACAAGGAACCGCTCTTTATTCAGGCAGGAATTAAAACCGGACTTAAGATAAAGTATCCAAACCCAAAAGAAATTGGAGCAGATTTGATTGCCGCTGCAATGGGCGCAGTAAATGCTTATCCAAACAAAAATCTTATTATAGTAGATTTAGGAACCGCAATTACTGTAGAAATTATCAGCAAAGAAAAAGAATTCTTGGGAGGTTCAATTCTTCCAGGTTTAAAAATTTCTGTAGATGCACTTTCAAGCGGAACATCAAAACTTCCATCTGTAGAAATTGCAAAACCGGAACACATTCTTCCAACAACAACAACAGAATCAATTCAAACCGGACTTTATTACGGAATGGCAGGTGCAATCAAAGAATTGTGCTATGTTTACCAAAAAAATGTATTCCATGGAGAAGATAGCTGTATCATTGGAACTGGCGGATTTGCAAAAATCTTCAGCGAATACAAACTTTTTGACGAAATTATTCCTGGTCTTGTACTTTCTGGTGTAAAATGTGCCATGGATATGAACTAAACAACTAATCACTTATATAAAATAATTTTTGGAGAATTAAAATGAACGAAAACAACAAAACTTTAGCTTTAAACAAACGTGTAGTCCTTACAGGAGCCTTCAGCGCACTTGTAATTGTATTAAGTGTAACAAAACTTGGATTTATTACATTTAGTCCAACAGCTTCTATTACAATCCTTCATATTCCGGTAATTCTTATTGCAATGCTTTGTTCAACAAATGGCTGGAAAAAAGATGGCATTCTTAGTGGACTTTTTGAAAGTGTTTTTGTTGGTGCAATAATGGGAATTATGTCTCTTATTCAAGCTGCAATGAGTCCTAGTGGAGTTCTTGATCCTTTCTTCGCAAATCCAATTTATTCTGTTCTTCCTCGTATGCTTGTAGGTGTTGTTTCATGGGCTTTATGGAAATTATTCAGCCTTTTCCTTCCAAAAGCAGTTAATGCGGCTCTTTCTGGATTCCTTTGCTCTATCATGCATACAATCATGGTAATTGGATGCCTTTATCTTTTTGCAAATGCTGGAATAAAAGATGCAATGGGCGGTCTTGGTTATTTTTCACTTCTTCTTCTTCTTGCTCCAAATGCAGTTCTTGAAGCTTTTGCATCTGCAATTGTTTGTACTGCAGTATTTGTAGGACTTTTTGTTGCAGGAAAAAAGAAATCAAAACTTTCTGAAGAACTTGAAGAAGTTGACGAAGCCGATGAAATTGAAGAAATTGGCGGTTCTGATAAAGAATAAATAGTCTAAATAACGTCTGACGCTTTTTTCGGACGTTATTTTTTTACTATTTGCTTTTACATTTTATTGCATTATAATAATCACTATGAAAATAGTGATTGTAGGCGCTGGATTTACCGGCGTTCAACTGGCAAAAAACTTAATAAACGAAGGCAATCAGGTTGCGCTTGTAGATAATGATGAAGACACAATCCGTCATGCTTCAAACCAGCTTGATTGTACCGTTCTTTGTGCTGACGGCAACAGCTTAGACACTCTTGAACAAGTTGAAATTGCAAAAGCTGATGCCCTTGTTTGTGTTACAAGTTCCGACGAACTTAATATTGTAACCTGTTCTCTTGTAGATGCCGTTTATCCAAAAATCCTTAAAATTGCACGCGTAAGAAATTACGATTACTACATAAATACCACTGTTGCAGAAAAAAAAGCCGCTTCTAACTTTGGCGACAAACACCGTCCGCTTTATGGAATAAACTACATGATTCACCCAGACGTAGAAGCTGCAGATGCAATTGTTCAGGCCGTAAAAAATGGTGCCGTTGGCAGTGTTCTTACTTTTGATAATTCCGACCTTGAACTTGCCCGAATTGCCGTTTTTGAAGGTTCCCCACTTGATGGAGTTTCTCTTAAAAATATTCGTTCCCTCACCGATGTAAAGTTCCTTGTTGCTTATGTTGAACAAAACGGAAAAACTCAGCTTGCTTCTGGAAATACCATTATAACAGGCGGTTCAACACTTGGTGTTCTGCTTGATAAAAAAGATGTTCCAGGAGTTCTTGCACTTTGCGGTTCAAAACAAAAGGAACTTAAAAAAGTTGCTTTAATTGGTGCTGGCAGAATTGGAACTATAATTGCCGAAAAATTGATGGACAAGCCGCAAAAAGGACTTGGACTTGCAAAATTCTTTACGACAGCAGTAAAAAATCGTGGACAAAAGTTTGCAATTATTGATACAAACGAAACTCTTACAAAAGCCGCAGCAAACCGCTTTCCGGATGCACAGGTTTTTACAGCAGACGCTTCGGATGAAAATTTCTTACGCGAAGAAGAGATTACATCCTACGATTTGGCAATTTGCGTTACTCACAACCACGAATTAAACATGGTTCTTGCCGCTTATCTTGAATCTTTGGGTGTTGGACAGTCAATCAGTTTGGTAGAAAGTGCCGCATTTGCAGTTATTGCAGAAAAATTGGGCGTTGATGTTTCTGTTCCATTGCGTGACTGCGTTGTAGATTCGATTATGAGTCATTTGCGAGGAAAATCAGTAAAAGAAATTCATACAATTACAACCGGTGAACTTGAAATTGTTGAATGCGAAATTTCATCATCTTCAAAATTCAGCGGGCAATCACTTAAAGAAATTTCTGACCCTGGAAAATACCTTGTACTTTTAAGAAGAAGCGCAGGTTCAGACACCTACGAAATTCCAGGCGGCGAAACAAGACTTTATTCCGGCGACCACGTAGTTCTGCTTTCTGAATCCGAAAACAGCAAAAAAATCCTGTCGCTATTCACTGGAATTAATTCGTAAAAAGGCGGTCGCAGATGTTTGTAATTTCTTTTTTGCGGATAATTTCAATTCTTCTGGCAATCGTTGGTGTAAGTTACATAATCCCAATAATAACTGCACTTTGTTACGGCGAATATTCAGTAATTTTGCCCTTTGTAATTCCAATGTTCGCAAGTTTTGTTTTTCTTGTGGCAATGAATCTTCCGTTCCGCAAACAAAAAATCAATCTTAAAACAAAAACCGCATTTATAACGGTAGCCGGTAGCTGGATTTTTGCAAGTCTTTTTGGTGCGCTTCCGTTGTATTTTAGCGGTGCAATTCCTTCTTTTACCGATGCCTGCTTTGAAAGTGTAAGCGGATTTTCTACAACCGGTTCTACAATCCTTAGCGAAATTGAAAGTCTTCCACGTTCAATTAATATGTGGCGATGCGAAACTCACTGGCTTGGCGGAATGGGAATCGTAACTTTAACAGTTGCAATTCTTCCTTTGCTTGGCGTTGGCGGATTCCAGCTGATAAAAGCCGAAACAACAGGGCCGGAAAAAGGAAAAGTTACCGCGCGAATCACAACTACCGCAAAAATCCTTTGGCTTATTTATTTTGCATTCACAATTACCGAAATGTTCCTTCTAAAAATTGCCGGAATGGACTGGTGCGACGCTTTAATGCATTCACTTTCTACACTTGGAACCGGCGGCTTTTCTTCAAGAAATTCGAGCATTGGTTCATACAATTCCGCCGCTATCGACATAATAATCAGCGTATTTATGTTTCTGGCCGGAATCAACTTTAGTCTTTTCTACTACATAATTATTGGAAAAATTGCAGACGTAAAAACAAATTCGGAATTCAAAGCGTATATTGGTATAGTTTTGATTTTTTCTATTTTGATTGCGTTCTTTATTATGCCGGTGTATCACAATTTTGGTACAAGTATGCGCTATTCGGTGTTCCAGGTTCTTGCAATTATAACTACGAGCGGCTATTCAACTGCCGATTTTCTTACCTGGCCTGCAACTGCTCAATTTTTGCTGTTTATTTTGTTTTTTATTGGCGGATGTTCGGGTTCAACTGGTGGTGGAGTAAAAGTTATTCGATGGGTAATTCTTTTTAAACAATTGAATAATGAAACTAAACGAATGCTTCATCCACACGGAGTTTTTACAGTTAGATTAAACGGACGCGTTGGCAGAAAAGACATTGTTTTTAATGTTGCCGCTTTTATGGTGATGTACATTATTCTTATTGCAATTACAACTTTGTGCGGATGTTTTGCAAAACTTGATTTGTTCAGCGCATTCACCGGAGCAATCACAATGGTAGGAAACGTTGGCCCAGGATTTGGACAGCTTGGACCTTCTTCTAACTTTGGATTTTTGCCGGGATTTTTAAAATGGATTTACTGTTTTGCGATGCTTGCCGGCCGTCTTGAACTTTACACAATGATAATTTTCTTTATGCCGTCATATTGGAAAAAATAGTTTAGAACTGTTTACATCAGATTTTTTTATGGCGGGCGATTTTTGGGTGGGATAAATGCGGATTTTAAAACTCGAATTTGAAAACTTAAACTCCTTAAAAGGCTTTTGGTCTTTAGATTTTACTCACCCAGATTACGCTAAAAATCATGATATTTTTGTAATTTGTGGACCAACTGGAGCTGGAAAAACCACAATTCTTGATGCAATTACGCTTGCTTTGTATGGAAGAACTCCGCGTCTTGAATCTATAAATAATGGTGAAGGCGGAAACGAACTTATGACTCGTGGAACCGGATTTTGCCGTGCAAGTGTGACTTATTCCTGTAAAAATGGCGTTTATGTTTCTGAATTCCAGCAGAACCGCGCAAAAATGAAAGCTACAGGACATTTGCAAAAAGCTTCTTACAAAATTACAAAGCTGGAAAATGAAGTTAATTCTAACACAAATGCAGGCGAACTTTTTGAAACTTCATCATCGGGAGAGGGAGTCGTTGTTGCTTCCGGAACTGCATCTAATCTGGAAAAAGAAACCGAAAAAATCATTCAACTGGATTATACTCAGTTTTGCCGTTCCATTATGCTTGCTCAGGGGGAATTCAGCGCATTTTTACAAAGTAACGCCCGGGAACGCGCCGAAATCTTAGAAAAATTGACTGGAACTGAACGCTACAGAAAAATCGGGCAAAATATTGCAGAAAAATTCAGCTCTGTAAAAAAAGATTATAATCTCAAAAAACAACAAAAAGAAGAAATTGAAAAACTGATTTTAACTGAAGACGAGGAATCTGCTGCCAAAAAAGATGAAAAAACGCTTATAAAAAATCTTGCAAAAATTGACAGTCAGCTTGAAGATATTAATAAAGAGCTAGTTTTTTATGATGAACTTGAGCGCTTAAAAAAAGAATTTGAAGATGCAACTACACAAAAAAATCTTGCAGAACAAAAATTGAACGACTTTTTACCGCAGCAGAAAAAACTTGAACTTGCAAAAGCTGCCAAAAATTGCGAAACCGAATTTATTACTTTTAAAAATCTGGACGCAACACAGCAAAATGATTTTGAACAAATAAAGGATTTAGAATACAAAATTGACAATGCCGAAAAAGCATTTGAACTTGCTAAAAAAAATGCAGAAGAAGCCCAAGATGAACTTTTGACACAGGAAAAAGAATTTTTGCAATTAACAATACTTCTTAAAAAGGTTCGCCAGCTGGATGTAAAAATTTCGTCCGCAGAACAAGTTTTTGGGGATTCACTAAAACGAAAAAATGCGGATTCTAAGATTGTGTTGGAAAATAAAATTAAGCTTGAAGCTTTAAAAAATGAACTAAAGGAGCTGGAAGAAAATCTCGCTGTTCAAAACGAATATCTTTTGCAAAATAAAAAGGATGAAAATCTTCCACAAGTGATTGCAAAAATCGAAACCTTTATGCAGAACGCGCAGACTCAACAAAAAAACGCGGACGCTTTTGAAGCAGAAAAGGTCAAAAATAAAAATGAAGTGGAAAATGTTCATGAACAGCTGGATAAGGCAGAACAGACT
Organism: Treponema sp.; assembly: GCA_024680155.1. Lineage (GTDB taxonomy): Bacteria > Spirochaetota > Spirochaetia > Treponematales > Treponemataceae > Treponema_D. The sequence goes on along the minus strand of JAILCM010000002.1, from coordinate 3,792 downwards.
TTAAAGGAAATTGACGCTGAAATAAAAAGTTTTGTTTCGGAAGATGCCGTTTTTATTGCAAAGATTTTGCAGCTCCAGCTTACGGATGGAAAGCCCTGCCCTGTTTGCGGTTCGGTTTACCATAAAGTGCATGAAAAAGCCGTGCAAGGTGAACTGGATTTATTTGGTACCGTGGAAGAAAATGCGGAATCTGGTGGGCCCGGTTTATTTGAAAAAAATGATAAATTTAGCGCCGAAAAATCACAAAAAATTGCCGAAAAAAGCGCAAATCTTACCGAAAAACGTGAGAAATTTGAAAATTTGCGTAAAACGCTCAGTGAAAACTTACAGTCATTAAAAAGCGACTTAAAAAATGCAGAAGCCAATCTGGAAGCCGCTCAAAAATCAATTGAAGAAAATATTCAGCAAATTTATGCAGAAATAAAACCGTGGCAAAAGGTGGCTGAAAGCATCGGGCTAGAAATCGCGGACAACAAAAATCAATCTTCCGCCCCTCAGAAACAACTTTCCACGTTGAAAAATCAATCTTCCGCCGCACAAAATTCACTTGTTTTTGAAAAATTAAATCAAATCTTTGCCGAATTACGCGAAAAATCATCAATTTGGGAGCAAAAAAACACAGAATTCACCAAAAATCAGAGCGAAAAAGACAAAAAAACGGCAGAAAAGAACACAATTGAGCAAAATCTAAATCAGCAGGAAGAAACTGCAAAAAAATCGCAGAATGAATTTGAAGCGGCTGAAAAAGATCTGAATCAGTTAAAAAATGAACGCGTAGAACTTTTTGGACAAAAATCACCAGATGAAGAAGAAAACGCAAAAAATCAGCTGATAGAAGATTTGAAAAAGCGCGTAAAACAGGCAATCGAAATTCAAAATCAGTCACAGAACGACAAATCTCGGCTTGAAGCTCAAAAAAATCAGCTTGAGAATGCAATCACCGAACGAAAGCCAAAACTTGCGGCTGCCCAAAACGATTTTATAAAAAAATACATGGAAAACGGATTTAGTTCGCAGGAAGAATATTTTGCCGCCCGAATGAACGATGTAGATTTTGACGAACTGAATCAAAAATGCGAGAATCTTAAAAATCAAAAGACGAATGCCGAAATCTCTCTTAAAAATGCGGAAAAATCTTACAATGAATATAAAACCGGGGCAAAGATCACACGCTCAAAAGAGGAAGTTCAGGCAGAAAAAACGGAACTTGCGAACCAACGTACAAGTCAGAATGACAAATTAATAGAAATAAAAACACGGCTCCAGACGAACGAACAAAACAAAACGCAGGGACAAAAAGTTCTGCAGGAATTTAATCAGCTTGGCCAGGAATATGCGCTTTGGGAACAAATGTCAAAATGGGTTGGAAAAGCGGACGGCTCGGATGTTTCGGTTTTTGTTCAAAGTCTGGCATTCAGTTCACTTTTGAATCTTGCAAATAAAAATCTTTTTGGAATTACCGGGCGGTATAAAGTTGTTCAGAAGGAGCGGAATTCTCTGGAATTTGAAATTCAGGACATTTATTTTGAAGAAAATCGTTCGGTTGAAAATTTGAGCGGTGGTGAAAAATTTCTGGTTAGTCTTTCGTTTGCACTTGCAATTTCGGAATTTGCCAGCAAGAATGTTCGGGTTGATTCTTTATTCTTGGATGAAGGATTTGGAACTTTGAGCGGCGAACTTTTGACAGAAGCAATTAATGCGCTAAAAAATCTGCAAAAAGAAGGAAAAATGCTCGGAATTATTACCCACGTCCAGGATGTTATAAACGAAATTGACCAGCGGATTGAAGTAAAACCTGTTTCCGGCGGGCATAGTATGCTGGTTGGATCTGGAATTAAATTTGAAAATTAAAAAAGTAAATATGGAGGAAAAATATGAAAATTTCAAAAAAAATAACTGCTTTTTTGGTGTTGGCAGCTCTTTCTATGAGCTTTATTTGTTGTGCGTCGTCGAATGTTGGGGGCGCAACTCAGGGGTCGGGAAAAGATTCTGGTGGCGAAAAAGATACTTCTGGGGACGCGGCTTTCAACTACAAAATGATTGATTTTACCCCAGATTCTGACCATGTCCGTTTGCTTGGGCGTTCAATTTTTACAAGCGGAATGGTTTTTATGGGCTATTCTTCGACCGGCGTTGAATTTAATATAAGTGCAAAAAAACTTAGCGTAAATATGATTGGAGATTCTACGGCACGCGGGTCTGATAATGGTTCTGCGGCAAGAATTGTTGCTTTTATAAACGGCGAGCGCAAACTTGACCAGATGCTCGTTAATCCAATGCAGGAATTTGTGATTTTTGAAGGCGCTGATGTGGTGGAAGGTGTCGTGCAGATTCTAAAAGTTTCGGAATGTTCGTCTTCGCTTGCGGGAATTGAAAGCATTTGTGTGGATGAAGAAGGAACAATTTCTGCAACAAATCCGCGTGACCTTAAAATTGAGTTCATAGGTGATTCAATTACCTGTGGTTATGGTGTTGATGACCCGATAAAAGAAAATCATTTCCGTACTTCTACCGAGGACAACACAAAAACTTACGCTTACAAAACTGCGGCTGCCTTAAATGCCGATTATTCTATGGTAAGCATTAGCGGCTGGGGAATAATTTCCGGCTACACTGGAAACGGAGTAAAAAATGAAGGTTCTCAGCTTCCAAAAGTGTACGATAAGCTTGGTTTTACCTGGGGCTCATCGCTTGGAAAAACTCGTCCTGCAAACATTGATTGGGATTTTTCAGTTTTTCAGCCGGATTTAGTAGTGATTAACCTTGGAACCAACGACGCAAGCTACACAAAAGGAAAAGCTGACCGCATTCAGGAATACACCGATGCTTACGTAGAGTTTTTACGGGATGTTCGCTCTAAAAATGCCGATGCCTATATAATCTGCTGTCTGGGAATGATGGGCCAGGATTTGTACCCGGCTGTAGAAAAGGCAGTTTCTTCATACAAGGCGGAAAACGGGGATGAACGTATTTGTGCGCTAAAATTTGACAATCAAAGCTTTTCCGATGGAATTGCTGCCGACTGGCACCCAAGCGAAAAAACTCACACAAAAGCTGCCGCAAAATTGACTGCAAAAGTGAAGGAAGTTTTGGAAAAATAGGGCGTATGTGCGGGGGGCACGAACGACAATTCCGCCCGCCCGCCACTTTTCTTTTGGGACGTGAGCACTAAGCTTACATCATCCCGCAACCGTTCCGTCGTTCTTCCGGGTGAGCCACTTCAAATCCACATTTTGCTTCAGCGTTCAATTCACGCAGTTCTTTTTTCCCGTCAATATAAAGCTGGTAATCAATTCCAGTTGATTCGTATCCACAACCAACGTCATAATCATCACCAAGAGAGTCGCGTATAATCTGTTCTCGTTGCTCGCGGGTAGTGTCTTTTATAAGAATGCTTTGCATAGTGGTAGGATAGTGGATTTGGGGGAAGGGGGCAAGATGTGAGTATGGAAAGTGAATAATGAAGATGATTTTGTGCTTGCTTTTTTCTATAACTATCTTATATTAAAAAAAGGCAAACGCAACCAAGCGTCCTGCCTCTAAGTTGGTTTATATCCTTGCGGACAATGCCCGTCTAAGTGGTTGTGACACTAAAGGCGGGCTATTTTTTTATTCGTTTACCTTTTTTCCCACCCTTCCCATCACTGCTTCTTCAATTTTCGAAATATCAGCTTCGTGGTACAAATTATAACTTGATAATAACATTTCCAAAGGGAAAGCGTTCAAAATGTCGTTAAAAGATATTTTGTTTTTCCATTGAATATAAGCAAGTACATAACCGCACCAGTATTC
>JAILCM010000308.1 GCA_024680155.1 Treponema sp. | reverse complement strand
AGACACCTGCAAAACGGCTGAGTCAAGGCTTTAAGTCGAGCGAAAGCGAGCGTGCCTTGACCAGACGTATGAATGTCCGTCGTTTGTAGATCAGCAGCAACTTGATGATTTGCATTTGAAATGTACAGAAGTTGAGAAAGATTAATTTCTGAATTGTTGCTGAGTAAGCACGAAAATAAATTTATATATACAAGAATATATAGGTAGTGCATCCGCATTAAATATATTTTATGTAAAGAAACTGATGCGAGGGAACCACAAGGCCGTGACCGGAAATCAGTTTCTTTGTGATAATTGTATATTTGTTGCGGATGACCTATATATTTGTGTCCTTGACTTACTTCAACTTAGTAATCGTATAATTTCCATCCAAATAGTCATTTCCGTCGCCGTTGTCTTCGTAAAGTTCAAAAGGTTCGCAATTGCCTTGTTTGTCGGTAAATCTTAATGGAATTAATTTTCCATCACGTTCAACAGGAATAATGCTTCCTTCTTTTACAAAAATCGGAATCTTTTCCAACGGGGCGTCGGCTTTTATCCATTGTCCGCCATCATATTTTTTGCCAGTCCACCAGTCATACCAGCTGCAATCATTCGGAAGATACACGTCAATTGTTTTTTCAATATTTGTTAGTTCCTGTCCTTCTTTATTAAAGTACATTGCATTTGTTACCGGGCAAACCATAATTGAAGGCCCAAACATATACTGTGAACAAATATCAAAACATGCGTTATCTGAAAATTCCATAAAAAGTGGGCGGATAAAACTTTCATCATCTTTCCAGACGCGGGCTGCAACAGAATAAATATACGGCATTAATTCATAGCGCAAACGGATAAATTTTACCAGAATATCATAATAAATATTCGTTTTATCGCAAAAGGCCCATGGTTCACGGCGGCAATCGGTTCCATGCGCACGGAACATTGGTAAAAATGCTCCAAACTGGAACCATCGGATATAAAGCTTTTTATAAGCCTGATTTTCAGACGCATCCGGGTAATCTCCATCCCAATACCAGGGAGCACCGCGTTTTACAAAAAATGCCCCGATATCAACCGTCCAATATGGAATTCCTGTAAGCCCAAACTGACACGCCTGAACAACCTGATTTTTTAGAACGCTCCATTTTGCAGATGTATCGCCCGACCACAAAGCAATTCCATACTGCTGACTTCCCGGGTAACCGCTTCTTGTTAAAATAAGCATTCGTCTGTCTGGAAAATCCTTTTTCTGCCCTTCAAACATTCCGCGGGCATGATACAAACCATATGCATTTGCTTTTTGTGGCGGCATAATATCGGAAGTTACCTGAAGATATTCATTGTAAGTTTTTTCGGGAGTTTGTTTTTCGTAATGATTCCATTCTGGTGTTACAGGTTCACTTGAATCGCACCACCAGCTTTCTACTCCATAATCTGCAAGTCCGCGTTTTGCCTGTGTCCAGTAAAGTTGGCGTGCGGCTGGTTCAAAAGCATTGCAAATATTTACGCCGGTAAGCAGAGTTCCTTTTTCTTTCATTTCTTTATAATTTTCTGATTGTTCAGCCATAGTTGGCCAGATGGAAATCATAAAATGAACATTGTCTTTGTGAAGTTTTTCTACCATTGCAGGAACGTCCGGGAACCGTGATTTGTCAAAACTTTTTTGTCCCCACATTCCATCTTCCCAAGAAAGCCAGTCCAGCACAATTAAACTGAGCGGAATGTTTCTTTTTTTGAATTCTGCAGCGGTTGCAAGAATTTCTTCCTGTGATTCATAACGTTTCTGCGACTGAATATAGCCGAGTGCATATTTTGGAGGCATTGTTGCTTTTCCTGTAAGCGAGCGCATTCTGGCAATTATTTGTGTAAAACTGTCTGGTGCAATAAAAAAATAATCCAGAAAATAATCGGCATTTGTATAAAAATAGGAACCGTACGCTTTAGAATCGCAAAAAATTGCAGGGCTTTGTGTTGTGAATAAAAGTCCGTAACCATTGCTCGAAATTAAAAAAGGAATTGCGATTTTTTTGTTAGCCTGATGAAGGTACTGTGTCGTTTCTCGTAAATTCCAAACACCTTCTTCTGCCTGACCAAGTCCGAATAATTTTTCGCCGTCGGTAAAGTTTAAGCGCAAAGTTGTATGGTAAAGGCTTTCTACAAATTCTTTGTCTGCGGCTATAACACGTTTTTTTACACCGTCTGCAGTTTTAATTTCTTCTGTTTTGATTTGCCCTGTACTTTTATAAACGTCAAATTTTTCAAGAGTGTGGGCGTTTTCGCAGGCTTCGGAAAAAATTGAGACATTAGTGTAATGGGCGGAGATGGATGTTGTTTTGGAAGTGGATGAAGAATCAATTTCTCCTGCACGCAAGAATTGTACGCTTCCACTTTCGCGGCATACACGGCGGTCAGTCTGTTTGTTGAAATTTTTATGCTCTGTTCATCTTGTTCAACAGTAAAAACAACTTCTTCGTTTGGCTGAGCGAATTCCTGCCCTTGAAGTAAAGAAAAATCACCATTTTCTGTGTAAGAAATTCTAAAAACATCTTCATGAAAAACGGTGATTCTTGTTAGACCTTTTTGGGAATGCAGAAAAACACAGTTATCTTTTTTTTCAACTCGTGTAATCCTGCATGATTTTCTTGGTTCTGGAGTGAGCATTTTTATACCTTAAACAAATCAATTTCGGCACCAATTTGCTTGATGTTTTCGGTAACCTGACCGGAAATTGTAGAAAGTGCGGCACCAGTTTCGTTAATGCGTTCGGCACCTGTG
>JAILCM010000263.1 GCA_024680155.1 Treponema sp. | reverse complement strand
CATTAAAAAATCCTCATAATAAATTGTAATTTGCTTTTGATTTTATATAGTAAAAAAATAAATAAACACCAGATTTAATTTGATTTTTTCGGGGAAAAAGATAAGCTGAATACCCCTTACTCTTTTATTATTACAGTTTTTCTTAGAATATGTCAAGAAAAATATGTCATTATGTCATTATCGGGCTTGACCCGATAATCTGCAAAAGTCGGCAAGCACAGCTTGCCTCTGAGCCATTTTTTCGATGAACCTAAATTGGCCCGCTGTCGCAGCCCAATTTTTAACGGTTCTTCGATTTTAGGCTACTTGATTACATCACTATGAATAATCATTGCCTGCTTGTATTCTGAGGATGCAACGGAGAACAAGTCTACATCCGGTTCTTTTTCCAGCATATTTACATCTCCGCTGAATTCTACATTATTAGCAATTCGGATTCTTGCAGTTGTGATATTCCCGGTTACTTTGCTGCCGGAACAGATTTCTACACGTTCAGCAGCATTCATATCTCCCTGAACTTCTCCACCGGCAACTATAATAGAATTAGCATCGATTGTAGAAACTTTACACGCCGCATTTTTAGCAATTTCCAGATCACCAGAAGCGGCGTTAATCTTCCCACTGAATTTTCCAGTAATAACAAGGCGGTCGCTGAACTCCAAAACTCCGTCGAATTCTGTTTCTTCACCAAAAACCGTGATATTTCTTTTTTCGTTCTCGCCTTTTTCAGCCATCAATACACCTGCATTATCTGTGATTTTTTATTATATTAATTATAACAACAAATGTCTGCATTATCAATATTAAACAAAACAGCGCAGTTTGTGCCATTCCCGCTACATCGCCCGTTCTTGTAAACAAAGTCTGCGCCTCGTCTTCAATTACCGGGATATTGCCAAGTACAAAAGCCTCGCAGAATTCGGGTGCAGTGCGCTCTATTTTACCGATGGGGCTTATGATACACGAAACGCCGCTTGCCGTGCTGCGGACAGAAGGGACTCCATTTTCCACAGATCGGAAAACAGCCATTGCAAGGTGTTGTTTCTGGCAAGGTATACTCTTTGACCACGAATCATTACTTAAATTAAAAAAACAGCGCGAACCATTTAAGACCATCTGCCGGCACACAGTACTAAAGGTATCTTCAAAACAAATTGGTGTTGAAAATTTTAATCCACGGTAATCAAAAACCGTATATTCTTCACCTTTCTCCCACATGTGAGAATCCCCATTCAAAAGCTTTACGTAAAGATACGGAAAAAGATGTTTTGCTGGAAAAGTTTCTGTAAAAGGAACAAGTCTGGTTTTTGAATAAATATCAGGTTCACAAGGATGAACATTTTTACCGGATTCAAAGACCAGGGCGCTGTTATAGCGTACCCGCTCAACATTTCGAAGCTCAACCTCGTGAGAATTTCCAATTACAAACACTGAATTATTTTCATCAATAAAATTCAGGAGCTGGGAAATAAGCAGAAAACGACGTACATCATTTCCATAATCGTAATTATAAACAATTGATGGAACTACGGCAGTTTCCGGCCATACAATAAAATCAACTTCATTCGCAAGAGCCTGAGCTTCTTCTGTAAGCTGAATAAGTTTTTTAACGTTTTGTGAATATTCTTCAATTCCATTTTTCCATGGATTTTCATTATTCTGAATTGCAGCTACACTCACAGTCTTTTCAAATTGATTTTTTGAAATTGCCTTAAATCCATAAATCAGGGAAGCCACCAGAAGCACAATCCACAAAATTCCACAAACATAAGTAAGGGTAAGAGAATTTTGCCACAGTGCCTGCTCTTTTTTTACATAAGCAGAAATATGAGATTTTCCAAACGCTTCATGATTCAAAATTTTATTTCGTGCAGCACTTTTACTTATATAGCTGAATAAAAATGAAGAAGGAAAAATCACAAGAAGATTCAGTCCAAATACTCCAGTTAAAGAACACAGTTGAATCAAATGTATATTCTGCCATTGAGTATAAGCTGTAACTCCATAGCTGACTCCAAAAAAGCCCAGTGTTTTTACATACTCATAGGCACAGACACATAAGAACTCAAGTAGCCAGGCATTTTTTTTACATAATAAATCACAAAGTTTCAGAATAAAAAACAAAAAAGCACAAATAAAAAAATATCCGATACAGACTATAATTAATCCCATCGGATGAAATGTCTTAAGCCAGTAACCATAAAGTCCGTAGGAAAGAACTCCATAAAATCCTCCCCATAACCAGCTGAATGAAAGCTTTGATTTCTTAATCAGAAAGAATACCGGAAGATAATTAAACCATGCAAGAAATGAAAGGCCATTATTGAACAAAATGTTGGGATTTGAAAGCCAGAATAAAACAGCTGCTATAATTACAAGAAAGAGATTTTGTATTATTTTTCCGATATTTATTGTTTTCGCAGTTTTTTTATTTTTCATCTTCTTTTTTAAGATTCCACAGATTCTTTTTTAATTCCTGACCTGCACGGAAAGCTGCAACATAATGTGCTTCTACGGAAAGCTTTTGTCCTGTCCGCGGATTTCTTGCTACAGAACGGCCTTTTCGCAATCTTGGTTCAAAAGTACCAAAGCCGCGCAATTCTATTGTACTTCCCTTTTCCAGTGATTCGCGTGTATGACGCAAAAAACTATCTATTACTTTTGCAATTTCCTGCTTTTCTATATCTGTAGATTTGTAAATTGCGTCAATTAAATCATTCTTGGTAATTTTTTGATCAGCCATCTGCAAGCTCCCGTTTTTAAGATTATTATAACACAAAACTGGCAAAAAAAAACCAGTTGAATTAAATCAACTGGTTTTCCATAAGCATTAGCCAATAATGTTATTTTGCTGCAAAAGTAGCATTGTAAAGGTTCATCATTCTTGACTTTTTGCGAGACACAGCATTTCTCTTCAAAACACCTTTGCTGCGAGCGCTGTCGAGTTCAGCCTGAAGCTGCTTGTATTTTTCTTCAGCAAGTTTCTGATCTTTAGCCTGAACTGCTTCTACAAACTGCTTTGCATAAGTTCTGCAAGTGCTTTTGATTGCTTTATTATGAAGTCTGCGAACTTCGCTCTGTGCGTGTCTTTTTTCTGCAGATGATTTTTTGCCTGCCAATTGGAGACCCCCAAAA
>JAILCM010000251.1 GCA_024680155.1 Treponema sp. | reverse complement strand
AGGCTCTGTGCAAGTTTAATTGGCGGACTTTTACTCGGTTTGGAAAGAAAAATCCGTAAGCACACAGTCGGAATTAGAACTTTAGTTTTGATTTCAATTTCTTCCTGCCTTTTGAGCATAATTTCTGTTTACATGGCAAATCTTGGACCTGGAAACGGCGACCCAACCCGAATTGCAGCTTCTATTGCAGCCGGAATTGGTTTTATTGGTGCCGGAGCAATAATCAAACAGGGATTAAACATTCGCGGACTTACTTCTGCAGCAATCATTTTTACAGCAGCCGCAATTGGTACTACATGCGGAGCCGCACTTTACATTCCTGCTGCCACAGTTCTGATTTTTGCAATTATAACACTTTCTTCCATGGGAAAACTTGAGAAAAAATTCTTCCCTGCCGAAAAACGCAAGCTCGTAAAAATTTCCTGCTCTGACATAAATGTGAATCAAGAAGAGTTCCGCAAGATTCTACAAGAAAACGGGCTTGTAATTTTTGATTTAGACGTAATTTTTAATGAAAGGCAAAATAAAACAGATTTAACCTACACCGTAAAAGCCCCGGACAACCTGGACCCGCTAAAACTTTCAAAAGATTTGTCAAAATGCAACGCTGTAGAAAATGTTGCAGTTAGCAAGGATTAGTTTAAATAAAATATAAAATGTCGGGGGATTTTAAGGGGGCGCAAGTTTCTACGTAAACTTTATTGGAAGTTCCTTCTACTTGCGCCTCAAGAGTTCACTGGCCTTCGCAGCATAGCTGCTCGGAGACTCGCTAAAAACAGTCCACTGGACTGTTTTTGCCTGCGTTGCAGGCCGCTCCCTACCTTAGGAGAAGGGGGTGTGGCGAAGACCGCTTGCGGGCTGAGCCCAGGGGGAAGGCTTTCCCCCTCTAACTTAAACGCTACTCCTTAACACCACCAGCAGTTGCACCACTAATAATGTATCTTGAAAGAAACAGATAAACTATAATAAGCGGTAAAATTGCTACGGTCATAAGCATGTAGTTAATTCCCTGGTCCCAGTTCATATAGTCTGCATTGCGGGCATTTGCAATTACAATTGGAACTGTCCACAATTTTTTATCGTTAATAACAAGGTTTGGAACAAAGTAGTTATTCCAAGAAGTTACGAACGAAAAGATTGCCTGAACTGCGATTGCGGGCTTCATCATTGGAATTACAATCTGGTTGAATGTTCGGAATTCGTGGCATCCGTCTACACGGGCAGCTTCTACAATTGAATACGGCAATGTTGCTTCCATAGACTGATACATATAGAAAAAAACGATTGGCGCGGCAATTGCTGGAACAATCAAAGGAATGTAATTATTCATAAGATGCATTTTGTTCAAAAGCTTTAAGAATCCAAGTGTAGAAACCTGAGTTGGAACCATCATTACGGCAAGAATGAACTTAAAGCAGAAGCTTTTTCCCTTAAAGTTGTACATGTAAATTCCGTAAGAAGTCATTGACGAAAAATAGGTTGTACAGATTGCAGTAAGAGCACCAATAATTACACTGTTAATCATACCAGAAATAATCGGATACTCTTTACCTTTTCCAACTGTAAGATTAACAAAGTTTTTTATTAAACTAAGTCCCGGCAATGCTGAAAATCCACGCTGAATCTGTTCATGGCTTCTTGTTGCATTAATAATCATTGTATAGAACGGGAACAAAGAAATAAACGCAAGAAGAATTAAAACTATATAACATAGAATTCTCTTAACCAAAAGATTTTTTGACTGGCTTTGTAACTTTTCCATTTTCTTCTCCTAGCGTTTATTCTGATATTTCTGCATTGTTGTTTTATAAACAATACCACTCAAAACAGCTGTAATTGCAAAAATAAGAATTGATGTAGCACCGGCTGGACCATAGTTCTTATTTTGAAGATGTTTATTAAGCTTCATGATGATTGTCATTACAGTTCTATCTGGAGTTCCTCCACCATTTGTCAAAATCTGTGGAACATCGAACATCTGAATACCACCAATCAAAGAAGTAATAAGTACATATACAAAGATTGGCAGCAACAGAGGAATTGTTACTTTAAAGAAAATCTGGAGCGGATTTGCACCATCAATTCTTGCAGCTTCAAACAAACTGTTGTCAATTCCCATTACACCGGCCATAAGAAGGATTGTTGTATTACCGTACCACATAAGGAAGTTCATCAAAGCAACCAGAGTACGTGACCATCCGGCAGAAGTAAAGAAGCGGATTGGTTCCATCGGGAGATTCTGAACAGCAAGCCCGTCTGTAATTACGTAAAGAGCGTTCAAAGAATCAATTCCCTTATAGTTTGAATTAAACAAATTTACAGCAGTTGTTTTAATTGTAGTAAGCATTTCGTTTGCTTCGGAAAGTGTATATTTGGTTGCAATTGAACCGATTTTTTCCTGAAGGAAGCTGACTACAACTGCAATTGACTGAACCATACTTGAATCTGAACTGTGTGCATTTGAGTATTCATTCAATCCTGCAATTGTTGCAGAAATTTCTTTTGCTACATCCGGTATGTTGGATCTGTCTATAAAACTTCTAATAAGACTGTTGATTGGACCAGTTGGTGCAAAAAGGTTAAAAAACAACATTGCAAAAGTTGCAGCCATAATAAGGTTTGGCATGTAAATTACAGTTTTAAAGAATTGCTGACATTTAAGTCTAAGTTCTGTATTTGTAAACCATACTGCAAGCATGAGCGAAATAAGAATCTGAGGTATAAAGCCCATTACCCACATAATTATTGTGTTTACAAAATACTTACCAAGATTGTCTTTTTTGTCAAAAAGAGTTCGGAAATTCTTTTTGATTGCAGCTTCTTTTGCAAGAGCAACGTCTTCTACTGTTTCAATGTATTCAACAGCATTATAATTTATATTTTTCTGGAGCCTTTTTTCCAAAGCAGCAGAGTATTTTTCTTTATCCAGATTATAAGCAGTATTTTCAAAAATCTCGTTGATTGAATCTTTGAGTGCCTGATTTACAGCATCTGTTTTGCTGTACTGACCTTTTAAAGAGTCAAGCTTTGTCTTAAGATTATCCATCTGCTTAGCATAATCACGTTTTTCGCCCGAAAAATATTTTGGGATTCGATAATGAGGGCCTTCTTCATTAATTCCAATCATATAATCTTCTGCAAAACTATTTGTAAAAGTAGTTACAAGCGGAATAAACGAAAAAATTAAATAAATAAGGAAGAATGGAGCTATAAAAAAATATCCCCATTTATCGTATTGGACTGATTTATGTTTTTTTGCCTTTTTTTCCATACAATCCTCGGTTAGTATGATTTGTTTAACTTTTTTAAATTTGTAAGACAGTACTTTGATTTTGTTTGAGCAAAAAAAAGGGATACTATAGTAATTTATAGCATCCCCTCTTTTAGTTAGCTATCTGAACTATCTTGTAAGGTTAGGATATTTTTCAAGAACAGCAATGTAGAAGTTGTCCCAAGCTTTATCCAAAGTAACTTTACCGTTGAAGTAGTCCATCATAGACTGCTGAATCTTTTCGTTCATACCCTGGTCATAAGCAGAAATGAAGCTCTTGTCGATAGAAGCAGCTGAATCGATGAAGAATGCCATGTGGTTCTGTCCACCAAGGAAGTCGTTCTTGTAGTCAGAAGCAGCAACTTCTTTCATAGCAGGTTCGTTGTTTGTAAAGTCACCAGCTTCCTTAGCAATCTTAACCATTGTAGCTTTGTCGCAAGTAAGTGTGTACATGATGTCTTTGATAAGTTCGATGTTGTCTGAACCAGAAGCACCACAAATCCAAGTTCCACCCCAAGAGAAGCCCTGTGGTCCTTTACAGAATGCCCAGTCACCGAAAGCTGAACCTGCATCATGTGGCATACAGAAGTCGATGAACCAAGCTGGTCCGAAGTATCCGAATACGTTTCCGTCAGCCATCATACCTTTTGACCATTCACCATCCCAAAGAGATGTCTTGTTGTTATATCCTTTGTCTGTATATTCTTTAGTCTGAGCAATCCAGCGGTTAATCATTGGATCGATTGTGATTTTGTTTCCGTTTACCCATTTTGTTGTTACGTTGTCTGAGAATACGCGGAATGAATCATCAAATCCAGATACCATGAAATATCCCTTAGCTTTAGCTTTTGCAGCTACATCGTCGAACTTTGTCCAATCAGCAAGAGCTTTCTGTACTTCTGCTGGATCATCTGTTCCAAGAACATCTTTTGCATAAGAACGGCGATATGCGAATCCTGCTGGACAAGCCTGCCAAGAAACACCTTTAAGAACTCCTTTAGAGTCTGTCATTACGTCTTTTGTATATTTGAACTGATTAGCCAAATCTGCATCTGTAAGACCAATTTCTTTCTTTACATCCAATGTATATGGAGTATCAACATATTTAAGAGCATAGTCAGCTTCTACAAGGAAAATATCTACCTTGTCATCTGCTGCTGCATTTTTCTGGTTCAAAAGAACTTCATCAAGTTTGTTCTGATAAGCATTGTCCTGGTTTGCTGTCTGAACAAAGTTTACTTTTACATCTGCTGGAAGTTTTGAAGCATAGTAATCATTAAAGCGAGATGGAAATTCATCATTCCATACATAGATGTTAAGAACTTTACCTTCAGCCTTCTTAGCACCACCACAAGACATAAAAGTTACAACTGACGCTACAGCCAAAGCTGCTGCCAACAATTTTTTCATACAAATTCCTCCTTTTAGTATGTATGAAATACCTTTTTTAAAGGCACTTTTTTTTAGAGCCAACGAGCATAGTAATAATCTAAAAAAAACCTTACTACAACGTTGTAGTTAAATGATACTACGAATTTTTGCTTTGTCAACAAAAAAAATACCCAAAGCACAAAAAAATGCACTTTGGGTACGTTTTTAGCAAAAAACTGCTGATTTTTTACTGTTCCAGCGAAACTGAAGCACTATCATCAATAACGATGATTGACTTACAACCAGAACAACGGAATCTTCCGGATTTTGTAGCTCTAAGCTGTTTACCACAAGAAGGACAATTTACATCACGAGGGAAAACTGCCGACTGCTTAAAATCAGGATGGAAATATGCAATTGCTTCTTCTACAGAATTCATTACATTAAAGAGCTGAGAGAATCCAAGAAGCTGGAATACATCATAAACCTTAGGCTGAATTTCGAGAAGAACAATGTCTCCACCTTTTGGACGAATAAGCTTAAGGAAAATTGTAAAAGATGCAATTCCTGTTGAAGAAACATAAGAAAGATTTTTACAATTAAAAATCAATCTGGTAAATCCAGCGTTTATCAATTTTTTTATCTGATCTTGAAAGAACACGGAATTATATGTGTCAATATAACCATTCAAACTGATTAAGACAGCATTTTCCACTTCGTTTACACGCTGAAGAGAAATCTTAAGGTAGTTGTCTGCCTCACTATCAAAACCAGGAACAAGAGAATTATTATCTTCCACTTCTAAACCTCACAAAACTGCAATTAATTACGAGCTTTCATACTTATTGTAATGGCAAATATTCATTTTGTCACTATAAAAAAATAAAAATAAAATTCAAAATATTAGATTTATTAAATTTTTAGAATTCAGCCCTGCCCCTAAAACTAAGAGCAAGAGTTCTTTTATCAATATATTCAAGGTCACCGCCAACGGGAATTCCAGTAGCAAGACGCGTTACTTTTACCGGTTGAACAAGTTCTGCTTCGGAAATGACCTTATTTAAATAAAGTGCGGTTGTATCACCTTCTACAGTTGGATTTGTTGCAATTATAACTTCGCGGATTATACCTTCTTTTAGACGAGCCACCAACTGATTTATATTAAGCTGCGACGGGCCAATCCCTTCCAAAGGTTTTAAAACTCCACCAAGAACATGATACAATCCTTTAAATTCGCCGTAAGCTTCTATTGTAGAAACATCCTGAGGTTCTTCAACAACGCAAACAATAGAATGGTCGCGCAAATTGTTTGAACAAATAAGACAAACTTCCTGTTCGGTCCAAGCCCCGCAAATTGGACAAGGTTTAACTTTATCCTGTAAAACTGCAAGATTCTGCGCAAATTTTTGAAGAAAAAGTCTGTCCTGCCGCAAAAGCCAGTTTACAATACGGGAAGCACTTTTTTTTCCAATGCCGGGGAGACGCGAAAAATTGGATGTAAGTTCGTCGAAAGTGTTCATAAAAAAATCAAAACTCCGCCAGAATAACGCTAAAAACTAAAGGCCAAGCGCAGACAAATCCATTCCGCCAAGCAATTCCTGTGATTTTTCTTTTACTGCTTCGAGAGCGTTGTCCATTGCATTTTTATGAGCCGCAACAATCAAATCTTCAAGCATTTGAACATCACGATTATCTACACAAATTGGGTCAAGCTTAATTCCAAGCATTTCAAACTTTCCGTTCATTGTGATTGTAACCATTCTACCGCCAGAAGTTCCCTGAACACGCAATTCGGCAAGTTCCTGCTGCAATTTTTCGGATTGCTCCTTGATTGCCTGTGTATTTTTTAATAATTCAAATGGATTCATATAAAAACCTCACTGTTTTTTCTTGTTTATAGTTTAAATATAATAAAATCAGGCGCCGGCAACAACAGTTCCTTTAAAAACATCAACAAGAATTTTTACCTGTTCGGGTAATTCCTTTTTTTGTTGTACTTGAACTGGTGCTTTTTTTTCTAAATCGACTGTAAACGCCATTGTTTTTCCGCAAATTTTCGAAATTTCAGCCGAAAGTGCCGGAATTTTGTTCTTTATAATTGATAAATCAAGTTCATTTTCTACGGTTGTAGTTACGAAATCTCCATTTATTTTCCAGACACCAGTTTTTTCTACGGCTGTAACTGCAAATTCATCGATAACCGAAAGAGAAGCCATTACACTTCCACGTAACTGCCCCACCGACATTTGCCGACCGTCTGCAGTAGTAAACATTTCTGTAAGTTGAGCCGGAGCTTGTGGAGAAGATGGACCTTGCATTTCCTGTTCAAATTGTTCTGCCTGCTGCTCGTAATTTTCTTCAACCGGATAATAATCATCGTCGGGAGGAACGGCAGTATTTGACCAGTCATCTTCGTCATCGGGATTAAGTGAATAGCCGGCATCGGAAGTTGGAATAAAAACTGTAGGAACGGCTTCCCCATTTTGAATATTCTGCTCGGGAACGTGAATTTTCAGACGAGAATCTGGCAGAGAATCTTGACCTTGCATCTGATTTTGCGGCTGAGAAGAAGCTGAATTGTCATTTGCGGTTGAATTCGCTGCCTGATTTGTACCGTTTGTACCATTGCTCACTGATTGTTCAGGCGGCAGTGAACCGCCATTATAAAAAGGGTGCTGATTTTCCCCCTGATTATCCGAGGCATATTGCGAATCGGAAGAACCCTCTGAGTCGGGCGAACCTACAAAGTCAGAGCTTTCATCTGGGCCGTCGCTCATGAGTTCCGGATTGTCGAGCATAGAAAGCCGCGGAAGTCCGTTTGGAACAGGTTTTGGCGGTTGCGATGGCGACTGATTCTGCGTTGGATTTTGAGCCGATGACTGAGATTGAGCGGAAGCAGCCCCAAAAGAACCTTGTGCCGGAACAGTTTGCGCGTAATTCTGAGAAGAAGCTTGTACTTGAGCTGGATTTGTTCCCTGCCCCTGAATTTGGCCTTGTCCTGCACTTGCCGGAGCCCCAGACAAAAGTGAACGCGCTGCTTCGATTGCCTTTTTAACTTCCATAGAAGAAACGTAATCTTTGAGCCAGCACAATCTTGAAAATGCAAGTTCAAGTTCATAACGTGGAGAAAGCGAATAACGAATGTCACGGTAAAGCTGAAGAAAAATAGAAAGCGCACGTTCAACTTGAATTGCATTCCAGGTTGAAAGAACCTGCTTACTGTAACGTTCAGCGGAATTTCCTAAAAGTGATTCTTTTGTAACGCCGTTTTTAATAAACAGAACAGAACGCAGATAATCAGCACAATTTGAAATCAACTGTTCGATTGAAACTCCATTCTGCAAATATTCATCCAAAGTTGTAAGAACATTCTGCGCGTCGCCGTTTGTACAGAATTCAAAAATTGAATTTAAACGTTCAACGCCAACAAGTCCAAGCTTATCGCGGATTTTTTCATAAGTAATGTAACCGTCACTAAAAGCAACAACCTGATCAAACAAAGTATAAGCATCACGCATTGAACCGGTAGATTCACGCGCAATCCAGAAAAGAGCTTCGTCATCAGCCTGAATATTTAATTCTCTAGCCGCATCAGCAAGACATTCCTTAACTTTTTCAATTGCAACAAGACGGAAATTAAACTGCTGGCAGCGTGATTTAATAGTTGCAGGAACTTTTTGAAGTTCGGTTGTAGCAAAAATAAAAATTACGTGTGGAGGCGGCTCTTCAATTGTTTTTAAAAGTGCGTTGAATGCCGAAGTTGAAAGCATATGAACTTCGTCGATGATGTAAATTTTGTAGCGGCAATTTGCAGGCGGAAAAAGGACTTCATCCTTAATCTGGCGGATATTTTCTACACTGGTATTTGATGCACCATCTATTTCTATTACATCAAGAGAAGAACCTTTTGTAATTTCCTGACAATTTGAACACTGACCGCACGGATCATCAGTTGGACCGTTTGCACAGTTAAGCGCTTTTGCAAGAATTCGTGCAGTTGAAGTTTTACCACATCCGCGTGGCCCCGAAAAAAGATACGCGTGGGCAATTTTTCCAGATTTTATGGAATTTTTAAGAGTTTCGGCAACAAATTCCTGACCAACAAGGTCGTCAAAATGCTGTGGCCGTCGTCTGGTAGCTGTTACTTCGTAAGACATAAGTTCAGTATACAAAGAAAAAAGGAAGTTTTAAAGTGATTTTTACCAACAACAAAGATGTGCGCTAGAAAAAAATCTTAAAAAATTCTAAAATTATTTTAATTGATTTTTCCAGAGGGTTTTAATATGAAAATGTTTATTAATTCTAAGTCTTCTAAATCACTTATTTCTGTCTGCTTATTTAAGGTTTTAATTTCCATCATTTTTTCAGCCACACTTACAATCAGTTTTATAAGCTGCAAAAATCTGTTTGGAGAAAACAAAAACGGAAGCAAAAACTTAAAAGACGTAACATCCCTATTCATCATAAATCCAACCGACAAAAAGAAAAACATTGACGAAACCTGGTTTACAATTGAAACTTCGGCAAGAAAAGCAGATGAAATTGATTATAAAAACTCAACACAAAATGCTCCTTTTATTGAACACACAATTCCTTTTGATTGCGGAAATTTGAACGAGCAAAAACTTTTGGAAGAACCGATTACGCGGAATGCACTGGCAGAAAACAAAACCATTCGTTACACAAAATATAAACTTGGTGAAAAACTTACTTTTGAAGATTATGATTCTAACTTTTTTTCGGGAAAAAGAACGGCAACTGTAAAATACGTTGGAGATTATTGTTATGTCTGGACTTTTAATGATGAGCCTGAAGTTTCAAAATTAACTGATGAACAAATAGAGACTTTTGCAAAGAAATTTGACAAAATTTATCTTAAAGAAACAGCTTTGTGCGGACCAAAATATAATGGAGAAACTGTACATAGTGGCGTCATTAACCCGAACGATAAAATTTCAATTGTCTTTTTTGATATTGGAAATGACAAAGCAAACGGAACTGTTGCAGGATATTGTTCATACACACAATTTTACAATAATAAAATTCCGATTGAACCTATTTTTGTTGATTCTTACTTTTTGAAAAACGACAATGAAGTTTATTCCTATTCAACATTAACGCATGAATTCAACCACATGCTGAATTATGTAAATAAAACTTTAAAACTCGGTCTGAATTTTAATAGCTGGTATACAGAAATGCTTTCTATGTTAACTGAAGATTTTTTTATGGAAGATTTGGAAGTAGATTATGATAGCTCGGTTCAAAAAAGACTTGAAACTTTCTTAAGTACAGGCCACAGATATGGATTTGGAAACTGGCAAGATATAAACAACAGCTCAATAACAACATTCAATTATGCAAATGCCTATGCTTTCGGTGCTTTTCTTGCTCGAAATTACGGTGGGGCAAAACTTATTCACGAAATTGCAACTAACGAATATGTAAATGAAGAATCTGTCGTAAACGCTGTGAATAAAATAAACGGAACAAATCTTACATTTAATGATTTACTCAAAGAATTTCCTGCAATTCTTGTGAATCCTCAAAACAAAAAATCTAATTTGCCAAGTTTGTACAAAGAACAATCTGATTCTATAATTTGCGAAACGGACGAATATAATTTCCATTTAACGGCAATTGATTTAGAAAATCTGTCGGAAGGTGTTTTTATAAAATCAGACGATATAAAAGGTTCTGCAACAGCAAATTTTGATTCTTACGGATTTTTGTTTTATCAATTTAAAGAAAAGACCGACATAAACCTAAGCCTTAAAGACTTTTTGATTTATTCGACCTTTTAAACAGTAACGAAAATCTGTTTTATTCAATAAAATCAATATTTACTAAGTCAGGATTGTCTTCAAAAGTTGTGTAAATTTGTAATTCAAAATTAGCTACCTGATCATTTACAATTTTAAATTCAAGAACACCTTCTTTTTCTTCTCCAGCTTTTACGTCTTCTGCGAGAAGCAAATCTTCAGTATCTTTTGAATTAAGCAGCAACCAATAATTTACAGACTTATGAGTATCAACTAAATTAGTTTTTATATTTTTTAAATCATATTGAGATTTTATTTTGTAAGAAATTTTTACTGTATCACCAGCTTTTACCATGTCATGCTTTAAATAACTTCGTATATTAAGGGTTGTTTGCTGAGTACCTGGGTTATATTGACTATTATCAGCCAATTTAGGTGAGACATCTTTTAAACTAAATTCAAAAGTATGCGGATGAGTTAAAGGTGATGCTTTAGTTTTAAATTCAATAGGAAAACGTTTGATTAATTTGCCATCATAAGTACGGATAAAACTGTCTTCTGTATATCCTTCTGCTTCATCTATTGATTCCGAATCATTAAATACAATTTTATAATCTGTATCATATCGCAAATCTACATAAAATCTATATTTATAAGAATTTACCCATTCACTAGCGTATACATCAGCATCAATATTTCCCCAATATATATAAGTTCCATAATTTGTATCCATCGCTACAGGGAAATCAATATCTATAACAGAAACTTCAAGAGGATCAATTTCTGTTGAACCATTCTTTATAGAAAGCGTTGGCATAACATCCGTATAAACGTACTTTTGTTCCGGTGTAGTTGCATCTTTTGGGCATCCTACAAATCCAACAAGGGCAAAACTTGCAAGCGCGATGGCGACAAGAGCTGATTTTTTGATTTTCATCGTTTTTCTCCTTTTTTTTCTTAATTAATTCTTAAATTATAACATAAAATTTAGATTTGAAAACAGAAATGTGTGGATTTGTAAAAAAATCATGAACTTGTGGATTAATATACGTGATTTTTTGAAAATACAATTCTTGCGTTAGGCACTGAAAGGGTTGCCGAAGGCAAGGATTTGGGGTTGCCTTTCAAAGAGGGGACGGTGGTTGAGCAAAGCGAAACCACCAAAATATATAAAAAATGGCCGCTCTGGTAGTATAAACCAGGCAGCCACAAAGACCGAGCGTTAGCGGGCCCTGAAAGCGCCGACGGCAACTTGTTGCCGGAACGCCCAATTGGAACACGCTCTTGCTCACACAAACTTTACGCGGGCATTTAGACAAACTCAACGTCCGCGCGAAGTTCAACTTTTAGATTGCGTCAAAACCTTTCTGCAAGTCGGCGATGATGTCGTCTACGTGTTCGGTACCAATGCTCAAACGGATTGTGCTCTGTGTAATTCCCTGGTCTGCAAGTTCTGCATCGCTAAGCTGGCTGTGAGTTGTAGAAGCCGGATGAATTACGAGAGATTTAACATCTGCAACATTTGCGAGCAAGCTGAAAATTTCGAGATTGTCGATAAACTTCCATGCAGCTTCTTTTCCGCCTTTAATTTCAAAAGTAAAGATTGAAGCGCCGCCATTAGGGAAATATTTTGTGTAAAGTGCATGATCCGGATGGTCAGGCAAGCTTGGATGGTTTACTTTTGCAACTTTTGGATTTTTGCTAAGGAATTCAACAACCTTCTTTGTATTTTCAACGTGACGGTCAAGACGGAGACTCAAAGTTTCTGTTCCCTGCAACAGGAGGAATGCGTTGAACGGAGAAATTGAAGCACCCTGGTCACGAAGAAGGATTGCGCGGATATAAGTTACAAATGCTGCTGGACCTACTGCATCTGCAAAACTGATTCCGTGGTAGCTTGGATTTGGAGCAGCGATCGGAGCATATTTTCCAGACTTTTTCCAGTCGAACTTACCAGAATCTACGATAATTCCACCAAGAGTTGTTCCGTGTCCGCCGATAAATTTTGTTGCAGAATGAACTACAATATCTGCTCCGTGTTCAATTGGGCGGATTAAGTATGGAGTTCCGAATGTGTTGTCGATTACAAGTGGAAGCCCATGTTTGTGTGCAATTGCGGCAATAGCGTCGATGTCTGGAATATCACTGTTTGGATTTCCTAAAGTTTCAAGGTAAATTGCCTTTGTTTCTGGTTTGATAGCATCTTCAACTTCTTTAAGATTGTGTGCATCTACGAATGTAGTTTTTACACCAAACTGTGGCAATGTGTGAGCAAGAAGATTATATGAACCACCGTAGATTGTTTTTTGTGCTACGATGTGGTCGCCGCTCTGTGCCAAAGCTTGAATTGTGTATGTAATTGCTGCTGCACCAGAAGCAACTGCCAAAGCTGCAACACCTCCCTCCAATGCTGCAATGCGTTTTTCCAAAACATCCTGTGTTGAGTTTGTAAGACGACCGTAAATGTTTCCTGCGTCTGCAAGG
>JAILCM010000212.1 GCA_024680155.1 Treponema sp. | reverse complement strand
ATCGGAAGTTGAATCTGAACCTGCACTTGCACCAGAACCTTTTCCAACTGTGAGTAAAGATGAAATGCGTGGAGTAAAGTTTGGAGCGTCGTGTTCGTATTTGCGGCTGCGAAGAGACTGTTCAAATGTAAGACCTTTTTTTAAGCCTTCAAAAATTGTATCTGTCTGGTCGTCGTTTGTTACGATTGTCTGATTTTTAAACTGACGTACAGCAGCGTAAATGATAAGACTTGGATCACCTGCAATCAAAGATTCATCAAAAGCCTTTGTGCGAACGACTTCTGTACCATCTTCGCCATCTTTGCTTGCAACAAAAATGCGGTTACGGCTTCCTGCACTGCGTCCCATTGTCCAGTAAGCACTAACAGCGTATTTTCCGTCTGCTGATTTTCCGGCAATAATTCCGCGTCCAGGGTAGGATGTGCGGCTAAGCTCGTCTTTTACTTCTAAAATTTTCATATTATTTTCCTTATATCATTTTTCGCGGTAGTTTCGACAGGCTCAACCACCGAAGATTCTTATTTTCCTTCATTTTCATTATGCATTTCTTCTAAGATTTCCATTACGTGATCGATTGTTTTTTGTTTTGGATCCGGATCATCAGCTGGAACTTTTGCAAGAACATCATTTCGGAACTGTTTACAATCAATTACCGGGCTTGCAGTGAGAAGAAGCTTGTCGTGTTCAAGAATATCAGCAAGCATGTCTTCTGGATTTTCAGGATTGATGCGAAGACAATTTCCATTTATAGAAACAAGAATCATGCAGTCAAAAAGACGAAGGTAACTGTCAATTTCGCGCAAACCTTTTTTAGTTTCCGGCTTACCAGGGCGGTAACGAGTTCCACTTGGGAATACAAGAATTACCTGACCGCGTTTTTTACATCCATCCATTGCACGCATTGCAGCAAAATTGATTTTTCGGGCTTTCTGCTCTTCTGCGAGTTTTTCTTCTTCTGTAATATTTTCCTGCTCAACTTTGTTCAAGCTTCTTGTAGGATAAATTACAACGCGGGTAAAACCTTCTGTAAAAGCACGAACTGCAGGACTTGCTTCGTTCAACTTCATTCCGGCAACAGCAACAATTCTTGAAGATAAATCTTTTGCCCAATCTTCGCCCTGTTTTTCCAAAAGATAAAGGATTGCAGGAAGGTCAAGATTTGTATAATGTTCCATTAAAATAAGACCATGCTTTCCTTCTTTTGTAACTGCATCATAAAATGCTTTGAAATTTTCTATATTACCAAGCCCAGAACCTTCTTCCATAACTTCATCAAGCATCTGGTACATATATTTTCTTGTTGCAGGATTAGCTTCTTCGTAAACTTTTGTTTCATCAATTTTGGCAGCAGCTTTTGAAAGTTTTGCCATTTCTTTAAACATTTCTCCGCAATGCTCTTTAAGAGTTACACCCATGACGTTCCTCGAATAATATTGTTTGAGATTTTATAAGTTTGATTATAATTGATTTTCAGCTTATCGACAATCGGTAAACACATTTCACCTAAAACCTAGAACCTGAAACCTTGATATGCTATACTCTTGCCATGAAAATTAAACACATCATTTTTGACCTGGACAACACGCTTTACCCCTGCTCGTCCGATATGGACAAGGGAATTACGCGACGAATGCTTGAATGTGTTGCAGATTTTTTTAAATGCAGCATGGAACAGGCAATTGAACTTCGCAAAGAAAGGATTGTACATTTTTCTACAACGCTAGAATGGCTCAGGTCTGAAGGTTTAACTGATATTGAAGGATTTTTAGCCCACGTTCACCCGGATAACGAAGCTGATGAACTTAATGAACAGCCCAGATTGCGTAATTTTTTACTTACCGTGCCGGTTCCAATGTCTATTCTTACAAATTCGCCGCATGAACACGCCGATAGAGTGCTTGCAAAACTTGGTGTTGCAGATTTATTTACTGATGTTACCGATATTCGTGATGCTGAATTTTATGGAAAACCGTGGCCAAATGCCTATATTGCGGCAATGAAAAAAGCGGGAACTTCTTTGGAAGAAACTCTTTTTATAGATGATATGCAAAAATATACCGACGGATGGTGTGCGTTGGGAGGAACATCTATTTTGATTGGTGAACGAAATGGAAAACCTCTTGCCGACGATGCAGAAAGCATGAAGGCTGCCCGAAGAATGTGCCAGCAACCCGGCAAAACTTTCCGCCTGAATTCAATTTACCAGCTCCCGGAATTAAAAGGAATCTTATAAGGAATTTTATTATGAAAAAAATCTTATGTCTTTGTTTTAGTTCAACTTTGCAGCGCACAATTTCGTTTGATTCAGTTCGTCTTGAAAAAGTGAACCGTTCAAAATATTACAGAATGGACGCTTCGGGAAAAGCCGTAAACTCAGCTCGCATTTTAGCGCAATTAGAAAAAGGCTGTGTCCGAACTTTCTGCCCGCTTGGAACTCAAAATAAAGATGAATTCATACAACTTGCCGATGCCGACGGATTAAATCTTTTTTATGTAGAAATCCCCGGAAAAACTCGTGAATGCTGGACTCTCTTAGACAGAACCGCCGGAACCACAACCGAACTTGTAGTTGGTGAACCTGTTTTGGAACGCACGCCCGATTTTGTAGCTTTGGAAGAAAATCTTTTGACCAAAATCCTTCCAGCTGAAATACAAAATTGTGATGCAGTTCTTTTAGCAGGAAGCCGCCCCGGAATCTGGAAAGAAACGCTTTATGCAGAAATTGCAAAACTTTGCTTTGACCACAAAAAAATTTTCCTTGCTGATTACATTGGCGCCGACTTAAAACGAACTTTGGAAACCTGCACTCCTTCCATCATCAAAATTAACGATGAAGAATTTACCCAGACTTTCTGCACACCCCAAGAGGAACCAGACGAAGAATCCCTCAAATCCGCAATCATCAAAAAAAGCCAGGAACTTCATAATATGATTGTCGTAACCCGCGGGACAAATTCAACTTTTGCGGCCAACGACGGAACTTTTGTAGAATGCCCGATTGAAAAAGTAAAGGCCGTAAACACAACTGCATGCGGCGACAGTTTTAATGCAGGCTTTTTGTATGAATACCTTGCCAGCGGCAACTTTGCAAAAGCCCTTGCAAAAGGAACCTGGTGCGCTGCCCGAAATGCCGAACGCGAATGCCCGGGAACAATTTTGTAAAAAGGTACATCACAACCCAAACGCAATTTTTTTGCCCGATTTTCCGCGCCTCCAACTTTTACGGAAAATATCTTATAGAAAACAATGCTCATTTGAATGAAAATATCTTCTATAAAATAACTATAATAAAGAGGATTTTATCACTATGAGTATTCAGAAAAAACCACTCGTAAACGATTTGTATACGGCAGACCCTTCTGCACACGTTTTTAACGGCAAGATTTACATCTATCCATCTCATGACGAGGATGAAGACGTAGAAAATAACGATAACGGCGACCAGTACAACATGAAAGACTATCATGTTTACGAAATGAAAGATGCAGAAACTTTACCACGCGATTGCGGCTGCGTTCTTAAACTTGAAGACGTAAAATGGGCAAGTAAACAGCTTTGGGCTCCAGACTGCGCAGAAAAAGACGGAAAATATTATTTTGTATTCCCAGCACGCGATAAAAACGGAATGTTCCGCGTAGGAATGGCAATCGGTGACAAACCAGAAGGTCCATTCAAACCAGAACCAAACTACATTCAGGGAACTTATTCAATTGATCCATGTCTTTTCCCAGATACAGACGGAAAATATTACCTTACATTCGGTGGAATTTGGGGCGGCCAGCTTGATCAGTACAAAAATAACAAATGGAGTGCCGATAACAAAGAACCAAAAGGTGATGAACCAGCCTGCACACCAAAAATTGCCTTGATGAAAGACAATCTGACTGAACTTGCAGAAGAAGTTCGTGACCTTGTAATTGTTGATGAAAAGGGAAAGCCTCTTACCGGTGGTGATGAAGACCGCCGCTACTTTGAAGACCCATGGTTGTTCAAAAAAGGCGACACCTATTACTTTACATATTCAACAGGAACAACACACTTCCTTTGCTATGCAACAAGTAAAAACGTTTACGGACCATACACATATGGCGGAAAAATCCTTACACCAGTTTTGGGATGGACAACTCACCACTCAATTCTTGAATACAACGGAAAATGGTATTTGTTCTACCACGACTGCGAACGCTCAAACGGAATCAACCAAAAACGCAACGTAAAATTCCGCGAGCTCAAGTTCGATGAGAAAGGAAATATCATCACAATGAACGGCTCTGATCGATAATCCGTTAAAAACGAATGCGACATAGCATTCGTTTAGGATTAACATGAAAAAGCCACAAGGCGAGATTTATCGAGCCAAGGATAGATAATTGAAGCGAGGGAGAGGCTCCTCCCTCTTTTTTTTTTATTTATTTCGCCAGTCTACGATAGGTTTATCTGCCCATTCAGATTCAGCGGCAAAATCTTCAAAAAACTGCTTTACATAATAGTGATTTTTAACTTCGTAAAAGGCAACATTTTTTTCTCCGTCAAAATCCAAATAAATTCCACCTACATTAATAACCTGATTATCATAAGCAATAAAAGTTGGCGGATAGCTTAATGTAACCCAAACAGTTCTGGAATATCCGGAATTACTTATAATCTGAAGTTTGTAGCCTTCCAGAGCATATTGTTCATGCGGCTTACAATTATTGATAATAAAACAACCGTCTTTATCTGTCTTAACAACGAAGCTTTTTCTAGTTTTTACATTCCGCACAGTAATCTCCATGTTGCCAAGTATTCGTCCATCGAATTTAACATCTTCATACTGTTTGTAGCCATGAACGTATGCTTCTACGCGACCGATAACCAGAGTATCACCAGGTTTTACTGTTTTTGGAATGCTAGAGCAGGATGAAATAAAAACTGCAGCCAATAAAGTTAATAGAATTGAAGGAAAAACTTTTTTCATAAAAATCACCTTTTATTTTAGAATAATTTTATTATAAGTGAAGTATGAAAAAAAAGAAATAAAAAAAAGCCCATTTTGCTTACGCAAAATGGGATACGAAATCAAGGAAAACTTTTGAACAAAGTTTCCTATTGAACAACGCTAGAAATTACTGCGCCACTGCTCGTAATTTCTAAGCTTACACATGGGCCATACGTCGCTTTGCTCCGTTTGGCTAAAAGGAAGTGATTTACTTATAGTTTCTCACTTCGTTACGAAACTATTGGACCATCTTAGACTTGAACCAAATCTATATAATTTACAACGAATATCTAATGCTTTTAGTGTATATTAGACGGATTTTGCGGCTTTATCAACACTATTTAGCGTGATTTGAAGGCTTTATTTCGAACTTAACATTTGCAAAATAAAATCACTTTACATTTTGCTTAACATTTTTTGCGGCTGCCAGACAGAATTTCTGGCATTAAAAAAGGATTTCCAGTTTTGCACCAGAAATCCTGATTGTGGGCCATGTTTGATTTGAACAAACGACCAAAGGATTATGAGTCCTCTGCTCTAACCGCTGAGCTAATAGCCCGATTTTGATGAAGTATATACTATCATAAAACCTTACTTTCAGTCAAGATAGTGTAGCGGGTGTATAGGTGTGTTTTGGAAGCATATGCAATTATTACATGCGGTATCTCATTTTTTTATCTCCATAAGGCTAACGCATTATTTTGCAAATATTAATCAATCTTCATAGCTTTTTGTATTTTAGCATTGTTTACTTCTTCGGATTCAATATTTTACACAAACTTTACATTCTATTTATTGATTTTTTATAGTTTTATTCTATAACTTAAATTATGATTTTTATTCTTGAAGATGATGATAACATTCGTAAACTGATATGTTATTCCCTAACCAGCCAGAACTTTGAAATAAAGGATTTTGCAATCCCTTCTGATTTTTGGATAGCATTGGAAAATAACAAGCCCGATTTACTTTTGCTAGACATTATGCTTCCACAGGAAGACGGCATTTTTATTCTTAAAAAGCTTCGCTCAAGTCCAGAAACTTCAGGCATT
>JAILCM010000202.1 GCA_024680155.1 Treponema sp. | reverse complement strand
ATTTGGTTCAAAACGGACTGTAAGCTTATAATCTCCGCCAATAATTCCGTTATACTGACGTGCAACTACCTTTGTACAGCAGCTCTGTTTTGTAGCACTCGGGTCATAACTGTGAAAATATTCATGAAGAATTTCTTTTCCGTCTTTATAAAAAGAAAGTACTCCATTATTGTTCATTCGGGCTTCAATCTTACCGTTTGTAATTTTTCCGCCTTCACCAGTTACGCTGATTTTAGCAGTTCCGTGATTTATTTTTTCTGTAAGAGCAACGTCGCGGTCTATAAATGCCGGTTCAAGTGTAGAACGCACACGAAGGGAATTTGCCCCCCAAGGCTCAATCATTAAAGTTTCGTTTCCTTTTTTGAAAACCAAAGCGTTTTTTGCTTCTAAAAACATAAAATTAGCTCCTGTCTTTTTATTCACTGCCTGTAATTAAAAAATTGACAGCGGATGTTTTAACATCAATTATA
The DNA here is from genome assembly GCA_024680155.1 of Treponema sp. GTDB lineage: Bacteria > Spirochaetota > Spirochaetia > Treponematales > Treponemataceae > Treponema_D. The sequence continues at coordinate 4,140 of JAILCM010000202.1, read as the reverse complement.
TTATAGCATGCGGTAAAAAAAATCACTGCAAAAATTCTATCTTTTTACTGTAAAAAATCAGCGTATTTCCGCAGAATCAATGGCAATTTCACCTGCAAGAACTTTTATTTCAACCTTATGCTTTTTTTCTGTAAGACCGTCCACAAAATATAGAATTTCACGGCTGGAAGTTTTGTTGATTTTCATCTGGCTTTCCACAAGTTTTCCATCAATTTTTACAGAAATTACACTTTTTTCAGTTGTTCCGCCAAGTGCAAAGGAAGAACCATTAAATGTCAAAGTGCATACGGCTCCTTTAGAACCTTTAGAAACTGTTCTCTTATAATTTTTAAAGCTGTCCATCAGGCTGTGTTGCCATTTAGAAGTTTTGTTTTCTATATAATTAAAGCCTTCATCCAGATTATCAATTCTTTTAATATAAGGTTTATTTCCAAGCGGCATAAGCTTTAGATTTTTGAACTGATTTTTTTCATAATAAGAAAAAATTGCAGCCCTACCAGCTCCCTGCATAGAAATATTTGTTCCCGCAAAATCAGCACTATTTAATGAAACAATCTCTTTTCCATCAACAAAACCGGAAAGCTTTTCATTTTCTGCACAAATCTGAATTTTATGCCAGACAGAAGGCTCAAAATCTTCTCCAAGCCGGCCTGAATCCACACCTTTTTTATTTCTATTTAAAATCCATCTTCCATCTGCAAAAAGCTGAAGCCACCATCCATTTTTCCCGCTGTCAGGAAGATTATACCTTAGTCCTATTCCTCCATAATTTTGGGAATAATAAGAGCCGAAAGAATCAGTCGAAAATTTTACTTCAATTTCTGCTGAATAATTGAACCAGCGGTCATCTCCAAAATTTGTAACAGGCTCAGGAGTTCCGCCCCATTCACAAGCTTTTTCCAAAGCGCCAATTTTTTGAACAAGAACATTTCCTTCTGCAGACTGAAAAACCTCAAAAGCACCTCCTTCATCAGTTGTATAAAGCGGTGCAAATCCACGTTCACAAAGAAAATCTGAAGGATAATCTGTGTATTTAAAATCATCCTGATATGGAAGCGGTAGAACATAATTATCTTCAAAACTAAAAACAGTTGAAAGAGAAAGAGCTTCTTCCAGAGGATTGCAATTTATAGTAGAAACTGTAATTAAGGAATTTGGCTTTACTGTAACCTTTACAATTCCATCCGCAAACTTTAATTTTGACTTTTTAAGAGTATCCTTCTGCCGCCATGAGCTTGTTTCGTAAAGAAAGACGTTTTTTACTTCCTCAGCCTTTGTTAACGCTCTATTTTTAAGCACTAGATTGTATTCAATTGGCTCACAGGTTGTATTTGTAATAACAGTAGACCAATCCCCGGTTTCAGGATTACAGCCGGTAATATAAGAATAAGTTGCATTTCCAACAGCATGCCCGTCTCCTGCCGCCTTTCCATCTCCAAAACAGGCATCATCCACCATAGCCCAGCCGCGTTTTATAAACCTTGAAAAATGAAGGCTCATAAAAAAACCGGGATCAAGCTCATAATATCCGCTCCATGGAGTGTTTGCGGTAATAAGCTGCTTGTGACAGTAAGTAACTCCGTCATAATAAGAAGCAATCACAGGCTGAAATTCATACAAAGTCATTTTTCCACCCGGATACATAGTGATGATTCTATTTGCAATATCCAGAACGCCGTTTAATCCATTCAGACCAGATCCATTTCCATCATACCGGCTTATGCTTTTTGCATATCCCATTGGAGAACTTCCTTCCGAAAACCAGACTTCCTTTCCTTTGCTGCGTAAAAGCGTAACAGCAGAATTGGACCAGCAGGTATAGTGGCTTCCAATAACATCTACAGCATTAAAAAGTTCTTCATCATTCAAAAGAAGATTTGCCTGATTCCAGGTTCCAACTTCATCACCTATTACAATTTTAATTTTAGAAAAGTCATAAGGAGCACTTTTATCTGATTTCAGTCTTTTTGAAAGATATTTTATCCATTCGCAATCCCATCCACGTTCATTTTGAGTTGCACTAACATAATCAAAAACAAGTCCAAACTTTGCATAAGCCTGGTTAAGATTTTCCCGATACCATTTATAGCGGTTTTCGTAGATTTTTTTTTTTGGAAGGTCAGCTCCATCAGAACGACCATCTTCTTTTTCTATCCAGAGAGGTTCACTCCACCAAAGCATATCAAGTGTAAGATTTGGATTGATTTTTTTTGCATCAGCACAAAGAATAAAGCCTGCCCCCCGAGTTAAATCAGCTTTTTCTTCGCCTCTGCGCATTGTTGCAGGCTCTGTTCCAGAAGATGAATTTACATCGGCTCCCATTTCAATCTTTAAATGCTGAATTCCGATTCCATTTTCGCCAAACATAAGGTTCAAAAGTTCATTATATTTATCAGGATGTTCACTTTTGTAGTCAATTAAAAGCCTGGAAGAATTGTTTCCGCTGACCATTCCCATCCCACGCCACAGCTGATTCTGTTCACCGGAAATCCGCTGGGAATCAATTGCGATTTTTCTAGATTTTACATTCATATTTTCTCCAAAAATAAAACTATCGTATACCAGAAAAAGCAATAAAACAAAAATTATCTTTTTGATGTTTTTATTTTACAGACGAATTTTGTTTTTTCAATCTGAAATATTTCTTATAATCTTAAAATATTAGCGTAACAAGTTTGTTCACTCTGATTATTGATTTTTTTTCCAAAGACTTGGAGCAATTCCCTCCTGAGAACGAAAAACTATTCCAAAATAGTTTAAATCTTTATACCCCACTGCCTGTCCAACCTGAGCAATAGAAAATTCCTGTTTTTCAAGAAGAGTTTTTGCAACTGAAATTCTTTTTTTTGCAAGAAATTCAAGAGGTCTCATCCCCATTGATTTCTTAAAAATTCTACAGAAATGCTGAACAGAAAGACCTGCTGCTTTGGAAAGCTGTTCAATAGTTAAATCTTCCATATAATTTCTTTCCATAAGAAAAAGAGCAGACTTTACTCCTGGGTGAACAGTCTTTTCATCAGAAAAAATAAGCTTTCGAATCAAAAGAATGTAATCATAAAGCAAAAGCGAGCATTTTTCACCTTCATAATGATTTTTTGAAAGTTTAAAAAGCCGCAAAAATGATGACTCAACCGTCTGAAAATTATTTTCCATAAAAGAATAAAAGAGAGGCTTTTCAAAACCCAGATTTTTCATCAAAGAGTCAATATTTTCGCCTCTGAACACAAGCCAGAAAGTTTGCCAGTCACCATTTTGTGGAAAATATTCGTGAGAAAAATGAGGCGGAAGATACAAAATATCTCCAGGTTTTAAAATCAACACTTTTTGTTCCAATTTTAAAACCCCGGCTCCGGATTTAGTAAGCAAAAACTGATGAGAAGTTAATCCAATATCCCTTTTTATGTGATACTCAGGATTTGTTATTCCAATTCCCGTAAGATAAAAAGGCAGAGACTTTTCTTTTGTTATTACCGGATAAAACGAATCTGTCATAAAAAAAAGTATAGCACAATCTTAAAATATGAGCAAAAATATTTATTTGACTTCTTAATATTCTGAACTTATAATTAAGTAATTAAATATTTATAAAGTTTTGTCAATTTAAAATAACAATAAAGGGGTCAGCTTATGGGAAAAACAATTGCAGAAAAAATTTTTGACGCACATCTTATAGACATTCCATTTAAAAATACCTTCGTTCTTTCCTTAGACCGCGTTTTATGCCACGAAATTACCACTCCTCTTGCCATCAACGACCTTGTAAACCGCAATCTTGATAAAGTTTTTGACAATTCAAAAATAAAAGCTGTAATAGACCATGTTAGCCCGGCAAAAGATTCAAAAACTGCAGAACAGGGGAAAATTCTTCGCGACTGGGCAAACCGCAATAATATTCACGATTTTTTTGACATCGGACAAAACGGAGTCTGCCATGCCCTCTTCCCTGAAAAAGGTTTTATTCGTCCTGGGTTCACTGTAATTATGGGCGACAGTCATACCTGTACTCACGGCGCATTTGGAGCTTTTGCAGCAGGAGTTGGTACTACAGATTTAGAAGTAGGAATTTTAAAAGGAGTTTGTGCCTTCAAAAAGCCTGAAACAATTAAAATTGAACTTACCGGAAATTTGCAAAAAGGCGTT
>JAILCM010000172.1 GCA_024680155.1 Treponema sp. | reverse complement strand
TTCTGTACAAAAGTTCCAGACAATCTACCAGAAACTATTCCAGAAGATTTTGAAGATTGGTACGATTTTTCAGAAATGTTCATGGACTGTTATAGCCTTGAAAGTATTGAATTTGCAGAAAATTTTGATACAAGAACCGTTTCAACTATGAAGAGTATGTTTGAAAATACAGGGGCGCTTGAATCAATTGATTTGTCGCATTTTAATACCAGTAACGTAACTAATATGAGCTGTATGTTCGCAGGTTCTGGTTTGACAGAGCTTGAGTTGTCTAGTTTCAATACTTCTAAAGTAACTGCCATGTCATCAATTTTTACTCAATCTTATCTTGAGACAATTACATTCGGTGAAAATTTCGATGTTTCCCATGTTACAAATATGTCTTTGATGTTTGCAGAAACATATCTTGTAAATCTTGATTTAAGTGCTTTTGATACCAGCGCTGTTACGAATATGGATTCTATGTTTGCCGGTATGTATGAACTTACAGAAATTGATTTGTCTGGTGATACTTTTGTTGTTACAAATGTTACTACAGTTAATGATATGTTCTGCGATTGTTCAAATCTTAATAAGGTTTATGTAAATACTGGAACCAACTGGTTCGGAACTGTTGGTGAGACTTCTACAACTCGTACAGGTGCCGGCATGTTTACCGGTTGTGATTCGCTTGTTGGTGGAAGTGGAGCCGTATTCGATGATGCAGCAGTAGGCATTTCAATGGCAAATACAACTACCAGCGGTTACTTTACTGCAAGATAGCGATAACAAAAGATAACGTGTCATTCTCGAGTATAAAATGTCATTCTCGGGCTTGTCCCGAGAATCCATTTAAAAAAGAGGTAAAAAAAGTTCCAGATGGTATTGTATTATTTGGAACTTTTATATTTAATATTTTTCAAGAAACATGGACTCTGTGATGTATATAAATAACTTGCATATAAAAATCAAGTAATTTATTAAATTTTTTAAAAAATTTTTTTATAAATTTCTTGTATGTTGAATATTTCTATAATTGTTAGTTGATTATTATCCATGTTTTCTCATTTCTTCTAAAAGTGCAATTACAGATTTTTGGTCATTTTCTGAAAGCTGTGAGAAAATAGAAAGAAACTTTCCTGCAAAAATTGATTTTTGAAAATCAATTTTATTTTTTCTTCCTTCTATAAGTTCTTCTACAGTTGTATTTAAGGCACGGGCAATTTTGACTGCTGAGTCAATGTTTGGTAAGGCATCGTGATTGTTAATATAATTTCGGAGTGTATTTACGCTGATTCCAGTTTTTTCAGATAGTTCTTTTGGCTTTATATCTTGAAAATCCATTTCTTCACGTAAGTTTTCTTTAAATCCCATAGTAAAAATTTAATCTAAAAAGATATTATTTATGTTGAAAATAATCTGATAAGATGTATAATTGATATGTAAGTGATTAAATATAATCGCTTATTATAATCTTATTAGATACAAAAATAGAGTTACTAGATAATTTTTTTCTTGATGCTTGTTATTCAGTGTAATGAGCAATATTAAGATAAGTTGTAGTTCTTTATTTTGGAGGTAAAAGTGTTATTTAATGGAGAAGAGATTTTTTTCGTTGATCGTAATGAAAAAGAATCTTTTGTTTATTTGCCTTTAAGATCATATTTGGGAATAACAAATAAAGAGAATGTAAATAAATTTCTTGATTTGAGCAATCCACAGACAAGTTCGTTTTATTCAAAAATTAAAGAAAGAAAATATATTGATATACATAAAATTCATGAAATTGTACAAAAAAGTTCGTCGACTCTCTCAATAGCAGTTACGGATGATTGTAACATAGGTTGTTTATATTGTCATCATTCTGCTGGTGATTTTGGGAGATATAAAAGTATTGATTTTAATATTGCTAAAACAGCAATAGATAAGTTTTTTTTAGATAATGAGAAAGAAAATTCTTTACGTATCGTTTTTATGGGAGGGGGAGAAACAACCTCTAATATGCCTTTATTAAAGAAAATAATTTCTTATGCAGAAGAAAAGGCTCATTCTGAAAATAAAAAATTATTTTTCCGAATGGCAACAAATGGTATTTTTTCAAAAGAAATTGCTGAATATATATGTGAACATTTTGAGGAAATTTCTCTTTCTTTTGACGGACCAGCTCATATTCAGAATTTCCAACGTCCAACAAAAACGGGAGAGCCTTCTTTTGATTATGTGTTTGCGACTGCAAAATACTTTTATGAGCATAAGTTTCCATTTGCATTTCGTGCAACAGTGTCTGATTATTCAATGCCATATCTTGAAGAAGTAATTGATTTTTTTGCTGAAAATTTTCCAGGAAAGCAAATCGGATTGGAACCATTAAATCCATTTGGTCGTGCTAATAGACAAAATAAAGTTAGTGCTCCTAGTAGAAAAGATTTTTATAAACGTTTAATAGAAATTTTTGAGTATAGTAAAGGAAAAAATATAAAAATCTTATCCGCAGGTGTTGGAAAATTTGAAAATTTAAGAACGATTTTTTGTGGTGCAGTTGGTAAACCGAGTTATACTGTTCTTACCGATGGTACAGTGAGTTGTTGTACTAGAGATAATGTTCCAGATCAATTTAATTTTGGCAAATATAATCCAAAAACGAAAGAATTTGAAATTGATGATTCTAAAATTGAGAATATTCGAAAAATGAATGTATATTGTTATCCTGAGTGTCAAGATTGTTTTTGTAAATATCATTGTGCGGGTGATTGTCCAGATTTAAGATTATCGGGATTGGTTGATTGTGAAGCAAATAGAATGGTTGGAAAGTATTTTCTAGAACAAAAATATATCATAGGAGGTAAAAAATGATTGAAGATGTTCTTGTAAAAGATGAAGTTGAAGTTGGTTTTTTCGAGCAGTATGATTTTACTGTAAATGAAAATGGAGAAATTTATATGAGAGATGATGGTTGTACAAGGATAAGTCATTGTTCTTGTGACTGTGATCAATGTTCTTGTATTTTAGACTTCAAATAATCAAAAAAAACTGAGAAGTTTTGATTTTATTGATAATCATTTCTTCTCAGTTTTTTTTATTCATGTATGATTCAAAAATTTTTTTTACGATTTAAAAATTAAGTCAAACAATTTATTTTACAAATTCCTTCTTCAAGAAGTCCAAATCCAATTCAGGGTAAAGTACATGTGCTCCAAGAAGCTTGTTTACACGAGCGCGGGCAGCTGCAACTGAATCATCTGAAATTTCAATCTTTCCTTTTGCAGGTTTTCCTTCTTTTGTTACACCAGGTTTTGTATTCTTAAGAACGTAATCAATAATGCTTGCAACTTCTTTCATGTTGTCTTCGTTCATTCCTAAAGTTGTAAGACCTGGAGTACCAATACGAATACCACTTGTCCACCAAGCACCGTTCTTATCGTATGGAAGGGCATTTGCATTTGCAGTTACACCACATTTGAACAATGCAGCTTCAGCCTGTTTTCCTGTAAGTCCGTATCCTGTAACGTCTACGAGCATAAGGTGGTTATCAGTTCCGCCAGTCTGGAGTGGCATACCAAAACTCTTACATCCTTCTGCCAAAGCCTGAGCATTTTTTACAACCTGATGAGCCCATGCCTGGTAAGCTGGAGTTCTTGCTTCCTTAAATGCAATTGCTTTTGCAGCCATAATGTGTCCGAGTGGTCCACCAAGTACCATAGGGCAGCCCTTATTTACGTAATCAGCAAATTCTTTTTTACAAAGAATCATAGCTCCACGTGGTCCACGCAAAGTTTTATGTGTTGTTGTAGTTACAATGTCTGCCCATTTTACAGGATCATAATCACCTTCAAAAACTTTACCTGCAACAAGACCAGCAAAGTGAGCCATATCTACCATTAATACTGCTCCACATTTGTCTGCAATTTCGCGGAAACGTTTAAAGTTAATCTTGCGTGGGTAAGCACTAAAACCTGTCAAAAGAATGAGAGGTTTTACTTCCATTGCCTGTTTTTCAATTGCATCGTAGTCGAGTAAGCCTGTTTCGCGGTCAACTCCGTATGGGTGTGATTCAAACATACGTGCAGAAACATTCATTTTGTAACCGTGAGTAAGGTGACCACCACAAGAATAGTCCAATCCCATCAATTTCTGGTTTCCGAACTTTTTGCGGAGAGCGTCGAACTGTTCTTCTGTAAGGTCGTTCAAAGATTTTACACCAAGTTCTTCCAAAGTAGGAGTTTCAACTTTTGCGCTCAAGATTGCCCAGTAAGCAACAAGGTTTGTATCTGCACCAGAGTGTGGCTGAACATAAGCGTAATCTGCACCAAAAAGAGCTTCTGCTTCGTGAGCGGCAACATTTTCAACAGCATCAATATTAACACAACCGCCGTAGTAGCGATGTTCTGGGTAACCTTCGGCATATTTATCGGTAAGAAGATTTCCCATTGCAGCCTGAACATTAAGAGAACAATAGTTTTCACTTGCAACAAGTTTAAGGTGACTTCTCTGATTTTCAAGTTCGTTTACAATAGACGCGGCAATATCCGGTCCCACAGCTGCAACCTGCTGAAGATTTGCAACATAAGCGCACATAGCGGCATTTGGTTTTCCGTTTGTGGCAGCAAGATAATTTTCCAATGGTGTTGGCATAGTCTTTACTCCTATCTGAACCCGCTGTTTTGCGACGTTCATTTTTAGTGTTACTAAAGTATTTTAGCAGATTTTAAGTTTTTAGGGAATAGGCAATTTTTTTCTATTCACACCCACTGTAAAATATGGTATTCTGTGTAAAATCGGTGATGTCCGATGTTCATTAATATAGAAAGAAAAAGGAAAGTACAATGAAACTCTGGGAAACTGGTGCAATTTACGAAAATGGAAAGATTAGTCCTGCGGCTGGTGCATCTGCTGACGGCGCTAAAAAAACAATCGCTTATTCAATTTTACAGAAACACAACACAAGCGGCGATGAATCAAAATTAAAAATCAAGTTTGATAAAATTACTTCTCACGATATTACTTACGTTGGAATTATTCAGACTGCACGCGCAAGCGGGTTGGAGAAGTTCCCTATTCCTTATGTTTTGACAAACTGCCATAACTCACTTTGTGCTGTTGGTGGTACTATTAATGACGACGACCACATGTTCGGTTTGACTTGTGCTCAGAAATACGGTGGAGTTTATGTTCCTCCTCATCAGGCTGTTATTCACCAGTATGCTCGCGAAATGCTTGCTGAATGTGGTGCAATGATTCTTGGTTCTGACTCTCATACTCGTTATGGTGCCCTCGGTACTATGGCAATTGGTGAAGGTGGTGGAGAGCTCGCAAAGCAGCTTCTCGGAAAAACTTATGATGTAAACTATCCTGGCGTTGTTGCTATTTATCTTACAGGCGCTCCAGTTCCTGGAGTTGGTCCTCAGGACGTTGCTCTTGCAATCATTAAAGAAGTTTTTGCAAGTGGTTTTGTAAAGAACAAGGTAATGGAATTTATTGGCCCAGGTGTTGCAAATCTTTCTGCTGATTTCCGTATCGGCGTTGATGTAATGACTACTGAAACAACTTGTCTTTCTTCTATCTGGGAAACTGATGGCAAGGTTGAAGAGTGGTATGCAATTCATGGCCGTGTTGGAGCTTATAAAGAACTCAAGCCAGAAAATGGTGCTTATTATGATGGCGCAATCGAAATCGATTTGAGCGAAATCCGCCCAATGATTGCTATGCCATTCCACCCAAGCTGTGCTTATACAATTGAAGAAGTTAATAAGAATCTTGATGATGTTTTGACTGATGCAGAAAAGCGCGCAAAAGTAAGCTTTGGCGATAAAGTTGATTTCAATCTTCATAACAAGATTATTGACGGCAAGCTTTATGTTGATCAGGGTATCATCGCTGGTTGTGCTGGTGGTGGCTTTGAAAACATCTGTGCTGCAGCTGATATTCTCAAGGGCAAGGACTCAGGAAACGGCAAGTTCGTTTTGAGCGTTTACCCAGCTTCTATGCCAGTTTATATGGAGCTTATGAAGAACGGTGCCTTTGGTGCTTTGATTGATGCCGGTGCTGTTGTTAAGACTGCCTTCTGTGGTCCATGTTTTGGTGC
>JAILCM010000117.1 GCA_024680155.1 Treponema sp. | reverse complement strand
ATAATATATCATAAAACTAAAATTTAAAGAATAACTTATGGAAGAAAAAAAAATCAAAGATAAATCTAAGTTAAATTCCGCATTCTGGTTGTTCCGGCTTACAAGAACTTCCGTTTTTATTCTGTTTTTTTTCTGTGTTCTGCTTTTTCTTTTTTATTTGATGGGAAATTACCAGAACTTTATGGATAAAACTCAGCTTTTGATTCTTACGGTACTTGGATTTTCTTCGGTTCTGGAAGTTGTTTTATCTTTTTTAGGATTAGTCGAAATTATATTTTTTATGATTACAAATAAATTCCGTGTAAATAATATTTTTTCGTTGTTGTTCTTGATTTTAGCTTTTATTATAAGCATTATTTTTGTAATATATGCAGTTATAATTAAGCGTTTTGCAACCGGAGTATAGTTTTAAGGCTGAAAAAATTGCTTGCCTTTGCTGCAGTTTTTATTTTGCGTTTTGATTTGATTTGGTAAAAAATTATGATTAATAAAATAAAGATTCCTTCTCTTCTTACTGATTTTTATTCACATTTTGAAAAAGCGGGCTTTAAGGCTTACCTTGTTGGAGGGGCTGTTCGCGATATTTTCTTAAAAAAAGAAGCTTCTGACTGGGATGTTGCAACTAACGCTACTCCGCAGGATGTTATAAAACTTTTTAAATTTGTTGTGCCGACTGGAATTGAACACGGAACAGTTACGGTTCATTTTATGGGTGAAGAAATTGAAGTTACAACATTCCGAACGGAAGCCGGTTATTCTGATGGAAGACACCCTGACAGTATAAATTATGCTGCAACAATTGAAGAAGACCTTGCTCGCCGTGATTTTACAATGAATGCAATCGCAGTAAACCTTGCTGACGGTAAAATTGTAGATCCTTACGATGGAAGAAAAGATATTGCAAAAAAAATGATTAGAACCGTTGGTGTTGCTCATGAACGTTTTATGGAAGACGGTTTACGGCCTGTTCGGGCAATCAGATTTGCGTGCAAACTTGGTTTTAGTATAGAAAAATTGACATATAAAGAATTATTCGAGGATTCTATACACCAAAAAGTTCGCTCAATTTCGGTAGAACGATTTAGAGATGAATTTACAAAAATTCTTTCTGCAGAAAAACCTTCTATTGGCTTAAAACTCTTGGAAGAAACTGGAATCCTACCAATTTTTATACCGGAATTTACAATTTGCCGCGGTTGCATCCAATCCGATTACAGGGCTTTCCACAAATTTGATGTTTTGGATCATCTTTTTTACGCGTGTGATGGAGCTCCTGCAAACAAACTGAACGTGCGTCTTGCTGCCTTTTTCCACGATATTGGTAAGCCTGTTGTAAAACAAATAAAAACTCAAACTGTACTTGACGGCGACAAAAACGACGGTTCAACAAAAGAAATTGGAACAATCACTTTTTATAACCACGAATCAGCCGGAGAAAAAATTACCCGTGAAATTCTAATTCGCTTAAAATTTCCAAATGCCGTTGTAAATGATGTATGCCATCTTGTAAAAGAACATATGTTCCATTATGAGTCAAATTGGACAGATGGTGCTGTGCGTCGTTTTCTTGTCCGAGTAAAGCCGGAATGCCTTGAAGATTTGTATGATCTGCGGCTTTCTGATATGTACGGAATGTATAATGAAAAAGTTGATGTTCGCTATAGTGAATCGGTAAAGCTTTTGAATGAATTGCAGGACAGAATAAAAGATGTGATGGATAATCAGAATGCACTTTCTTTAAAAGATTTGGCTGTGAATGGAAAGATTCTTATGGAAAACGGAATCCCGGCAGGAAAACAGCTTGGTCTTATTTTGAACGAACTGTTTTCCTGTGTGCTCGAAGACCCAGAGCTTAATACAAAAGAAAAGCTTCTTGAAATTGCATTAAAGCTCTATGACAAAATGAAATCTCAGGCATAATATTGAGCCTGTGCATTCCACAACTCGCTGTACAAGCCGCCGCACGTCATCAATTCTTCGTGGCTTCCCTGCTCTACAATTTTTCCCTGGTCAAAAACTATGATGTTATCGCAGAAACGGCAGGAAGACATTCTGTGCGAAATATAAATCGAAGTTTTATCCTGAACCATTGAATCAAAATGCTGATAGATTTCGTATTCAGAAACCGGGTCCAGAGCCGAGGTCGGTTCATCAAGAATTACAAGAGGCGCATCTTTATAAAGGGCACGGGCAATTGCAATTTTCTGGGCTTCACCACCTGAAATTTCAACTCCATCATCATTATGTTGATAGATATTTGTATTGATTCCATTTGGCATTTTAGAAAGGCGTTCACCAAAGCCAGAGCGTTCCAGACAATCCTTTACACGGTCCTCATCAAAATCAATTCCGCCTGCAACATTTTCTGCAATACTGAAGGAAAACAGATTGAAATCCTGGAAAACCACGCTGAAAAGTCTTGCGTAATCCTTGTAATCATAATAGCGGATATCAACACCATTAAGCAGAATCTGACCTTCGGTTGGCTCGTAAAGACGGCAAAGCAGTTTGATAAAGGTTGTCTTTCCAGCACCGTTTTTTCCTACCACAGCAGTTTTTGTTCCAATCTTAATTTTCTGATTTACATGGCGAAGCACATAGTTTTCTGTATTCGGATAGCGGAAGGAAACATCGCGGAATTCAATTTCAAATTCGTTATCATCGCGTTTTTCGGTTGGAATTGTTCCTTCATACTGCTTGTTTTCAATTTCCATATAATCATAAAAGTAAGAAAGATATTCAGCCTTAATGTTGATTTCGATATAGGAATAAAAGATTGAAGAAACTGCTTCCACAAGATTTGAATAAGCCGAAATATATTTAAGCGCACTTCCCACAGAAAGAAAACCAAAAATTGCCTTAAGCCCCACGTAAAGATAGCTGACAATCTGAAGCAGCGCATTTACAAAGAATACCGGCAGCTGGCATTTATTTATCTGAATAAACATCTTATTGAACTCGGTTTCCAGAAAGTTCACCAGTTTCTGACTTCTGTTTTCTATAAGCTTCTGACTTTTATAAAGACGGATATATTTTGCATTTGCATAGTCAAAAATCAGATTGAAAAGATAACCGTATTCGCGGTTAATTCTTACATTTTTTACAAACATATCCTGCTGAATTTTTTCTTCCTTCTTTTTTGTAAGCGCAGAAACAAGAACGCTTAAGGCCAGCATAATCACCAGAACTACAAAGCTGTACCATTTATTCAAAAATACCGGCAAAAATCCTGTAACAGAAGAAGCCTTTGGTATAAAAAGCGGAATAAGAAGCGCAATACTGTAAACAATAGAAATTATATTTTCTATAAAGCCTGCAAAGTTTTCGCAAAAACCGGAAAAATCTCCACGGGATCTGATTCCTTCTTCGGCTTTTTTAATTAAATCCAGAGTTTCCTGTTTTTCAAGAATATCATAATCAAGATTAAAGGTTTTGCTGCAAAGCATCTGGTCAATTTTTTCTGCCATAACAGAGTTATTTACAGAAAGAATATGCTGAAGTCCCCAGTAAATCATTCCTAAAAATCCGCTTGAAACAACAAGAATTATCGAAGTTTTAAAGATAGTTTCAAACGGAGCTTTTGAAATAAGCTGGTCCAGGATGATGCTGCTTAAAACAATTGGAATAAAGCGGCTTGTAACACTGATTATTCTGGAAATGATGATGAGTGCGATATGTCCCGGCTGCAGACGATGAGTCAATTTTAATACTTTTGAAATTGTTTTATTTTTACTGTTCTTATTGTTTTTCATAATTTTATTCCTCCTCTGCCTTATTTTCATCACGGTAGTACTGACTTTGAATGTCAAACATTTCCTTGTACTTTCCGCCCTTTTTCATAAGCTCTTCGTGACTACCGAATTCTTCTATGCGGCCGTTTTCCAAAAACATGATGCGGTCGCAGAATTTTGTAGAAGCAAGACGATGCGAAATAAAGACTGCGGTTTTTCCTTCTGCAAGATTGTTATATTCTTCGTAGATTTTACTTTCTGCAATCGGGTCCAGAGCCGAAGTCGGTTCATCAAGAATAAGGAAATTTCCATTTTTATAAATTGCCTTTGCAAACAAAAGCTTTTGTGTTTCGCCGCCGGAAAGCAGGATTCCGTCCGGTGAAAAATTCTGTGTAATAAAGGTTTCTTCTTTTTGAGGAAGACTTTCAATTTTTTCTTTAAGACCAGCGGTTTCAAGACTCTTCCACATCCGCTCTTTATTAGTTTCAGCTTCTTCTGCACTGGAAACGTTTTCCAAAACTGTAAAAGCCATAGGATTCGTATCCTGGAATAAAACGCTTATATTATCCTGATAGTTTTCAAGTCCAATCTGATCAATTGTTTTTCCGTTTACTAAAATGTCGCCCGAAGTCTGGTGATAAAGACCTGTAAGCAGCTTTACGACTGTTGTTTTACCAGCCCCGTTATTTCCAACAAGAGCAATTTTTTCTCCAGCCTTGATTTCGAAAGAAAGATTATTGATTGTTGATTTTTCTACATCAGGGTAAGCAAAAGAAACATCGCGGAAGGTAATTGCCGGCGGCTGGGCATTGCGCGTTTCGGAATCGGTTTTAACGGCAACTTCAGTTTCCCCGCCTGTTTTGATTTTGTCGTCACCCTCAACTCCTCTGTCAGCCCCACCTTTGACTCCATTTTCGCCTGTTTTATTTCTTTCCGGCAGATTCAAATAGTCATGCAAATCATTAAATTCGTGGCTTGCCCTGCGTAAATCATTAAAACGCTGAGAAAGTGTGTAAATCCAGTTTGTAAAACCTTCCAGAAGCCCAAGATATAGTGTAAAGGTTGCAATATCCATAGAGCCGTCAAGAACCTTTTTAATCAAAATTGCATAGGCAAGGATATTTCGGGCAAAATTAAAAAACATTCCCGAAAGTGTCGGATAAAACCATACCAGCTGCTGCTTTTTTTCGAACTTGGCGCGGGCCTTAATAATTCCAACAAAAAGCGAATTAAACCACTTTCCAAGCTGATAGATTCTAATATCCTTTCCGGCGCTGACATTAAAGCTCTTCTGCTTGATGTAATTTTTCTTACGCCAGATTTCAGAGCTTTCTTCGCGGTGAGCATCAGAATATTTTATGGCATAAGTACGCAGCGCAACATCTTCTACAAACATTGCTAATGTAACTAAAAGGATTCTCCAGTCAAGCACAAGAACCGCAGTACCATAGCTTAAAATTCCAAATAAAATTACAGCAAGTTCGGTAGTTTCGGTCATTACCTTTTCAACCCCGACAAAATTACCGTTTATAGCATTCGAGGCCTTTCCAAGAAGCTTCTGTTTTTTCTGAGGCTCAATATTTTCATAATCAGTTGTAACGGTCTTATGATAAAAAAGAGATGTAAAATGACCAAGCCTTGTATAAGTCCTCTGAACCTGAACAAAAGTGCCCAGAATATTTGAAGCCCCGTTCATAATCCAGAAAACTAAAAGCGCAATAACAATCAGAATAACAAAATTACGCACATTTCCCGCAGAAATTGACCTTATTGCAAAAGACGGAATAAGAGTTGTAACAAATGGCGAAATAATACGCAGAATCAGATAAAGCGGGAACAGCAGCCATGCAGACGGATAACGCTTAAACCACGCCCTGAGTGTAATACCAATATTTTTAATAACAGAGTTCTTTTTTAAAGACCCTTCCACACTAACGTTTTTTATTTTCATAAACACCTCGCGTATTAAAGATGTTGTAACTATACTTCAAGTAAAAATGATTTTTCCCAAAAGTACACGAAATGCAAAAAAAAGAACGCGAATTGCAAGGAAGATTTGCGGGGTTTTTAAGGGGCGGCAGTCCCTTAGGCGAAGGGGTAGCGACCAACGCAAGTGGGCGCGCAGGGGGAGACTTCCCCCTCCCTAAAGCGGCAGCATCACCTCGGTTGCAAAAACTCCGGGTTCATTTTTGCGGTTTACAAATCCATCATACTGTTCTGCTATTTTGTTTATACGGCGAAGTCCAAAACCGTGTTCACCTTTTTTGCTTGTTATTAGTTCTATAAGCTTTTTTCTGCGGGTCTGATCGGTGGAATTTGTAACCGAAATATAGAGCTGGCTTTTAAAAATTCCAATGTAAACACGGATAAAACGTTTGTCTGCTTCAACTTTCTGGCAGGATTCAATTGCATTGTCCAGAAGGTTTCCAATAATTGTACACAAATGAACATCAGAAATTTTAAGTCTGGAAGGAACTGTAGCCTTGCAGTTTACATTTATATTATTCCGCTGGGCAATGGAAAGTTTACTGCTTAAAATTGCATTTACGCTTGTGTTGCCGGTTTTTATTGCAATATCAATACTGTCTAAATCTTCTTCCAGGTGGTCAAGGTATTCAGACATTTCTTTGAGCTGGTTCATGGAAAGATAGGCCTTTAAGGTCTGCATATGATTATGATAATCGTGCCGCCAGCCGCGCATTGTGTTGTAAACGTTTTCAACTTCATCCCTCTGCTTTTTTAAAACAGAATCCTGAAACTTAAAAATCCATTTTTCATCAGCGTGCTTAGTAATAAAATAAGTGAGCAGAATGGAAGTTATCAGGACTGCAGCAGAGATGATGATAAAAATAACAAGATTCAGATTTCCGCTCATTTTAAGATTGCCCCATGTAATGTTTTATGAATGCCTCGTTCAATTCCTGGTACTTTCCGCGGGCAACGGGAATTGTTTCCCCATTATCCAAAAGACAATCTGTACGGTTAATTTTTGAAACATGTCCAAGATTAACTAAAAATCCACGGCGAAGACAGAAAAACTTGTGCTTTTCAAAATCCTCGCAAAGTGAACTGAAGGAACATTTCCATTCTTTTTCAAAAGTCGTATTCTGGCTGCTGATTGCGCAAAGATGAACATAATGACCGCGGGCTTCTATGTAAACAATATTTTCATAAGGGATTTTTGAAATATCATTTCCGGCCTGAAGAAGAAAAACGTCTTTTTCCTGTTTTGAAAAATCGTTATAAACAAGCGAAAGTGTCTTAAAAACTTCTTCTTCTTTTACAGGCTTTAAAATATAACGCACTGCCCCAACTTCATAACCTTCAATTGCGTAATCTGCAACTCCGGTAATAAAAACAATTTGGGAATTACAGCCACGGTTTCTTAAAGTCTTTGAAAGCTCCATTCCGTTCATGTTTTTCATCTGAATATCAAAAATTAATAGATCGTAAGAAGCTTTATCTTCACTTTCAAAAAGAAACTGTTCTGCGGAAATATAAGTATCTAATTCAAAGAGGTAGCCATATTCAGCCGCCCACTTTTTAACAAGAGAAGTTTCAAAATCTAAAATAACTTTTTCATCTTCACAAATTGCAATGCGGAACATTAAAATAATTTTATATTAATTCCGCACTACAGTCCATATTTTTTTTCTGACTTTATATAGGTGGTCATAATTCAAACTATTATTCATCAATTCCGCGGAACATACAGATTCCTAAAAAGGCTTCGTAACCAACCGCTGAAAAAACGCTGAATCGTTCAAAAATTCCTTTATAAGCTACGGGAGAAGCAGCCATTCCTACCGGGCCCGCAAACATCAGTGTAAGTGCAATGCAAGCTCCAATGGCAAGATAGCGGTACTTTTTGTTTTTGAATCCACCTATCATAATAATAACAAGTGAAATTAATAAAAATTCCTTCTGTTCTGGAAGAGTTTTACTCCAATTTTGAAAAAGCAGGATTTAAAGCTTACCTTGTTGGTGGTGCTGTCCGCGATATTTTCTTAAAAAAACAAGCTTCTGATTGGGATGTTGCTACAAATGCCACTCCGCAGGATGTTATGAAGCTTTTTAAATTTGTAGTACCGACGGGATTTGAGCACGGAACTGTA
>JAILCM010000100.1 GCA_024680155.1 Treponema sp. | reverse complement strand
TTACCGGTTCCAGTAAGGTCAAATCCTTCATCTTCGTAAATTTTAAAGATTAAACCAAGTACACTGTCTGTTTGAATTTCAGGAACTCCAGGAGCATCGCCAAACATGCTTGTTGGGAAGTTTAGAGGAATTCCGTCGCAGTTATAATCTGCAAGAACAAGCGGTGCATTTGAAGAAGCTCTCGTATCTACAGTAAGGTCTGCATTGTGAACAATTTTTCCAAATGTAATGTTTACGTTGCCGGTTGCAGGTTTTCCAGTAAGATTCATGTCGCTTGAAATATCTTTTGCGCTAAAAGAAAAGTTAGGTCCTGAACCAGCAGCTTTTTTTATCCAAAGTTTTGGAGCCGCAGCAGTAAAAAATACGTCACGTCCATCGGCACGGTCGGTAATATAAGATTTTTCTGTTTTGGCTTTCTTCTGTTTTTTTTCGTTCTTTTCTTTTCCGCTGTCTTTTGAAGCAATTAACGTGTCAACTGCTTTTTTTACATAAGGATAATATTTTCCAAGGTACTGATATGCAATGTTGTCAAAAGTTCCTGTAATAAAGCGTTTTCCATCATCTAGACTTAAAGATGTAATTTTTGAAATTTCGCTGCTTACAAGATTTGTATCGTGTTTGATTGCACCTTGAAGTTCTTTTGCATAAGTGGAAACTGAATTAACGTCGGTTTTCATATCGTTGATTGCAGTTTCTGTTTCTTTTTTTAAAGTTTCAACTTCGGTTTTTGCAGAGTTAATTGTGTCTATAATTTCTTTGATTTTTGTCGGGTCAGATTTTACGCTTTCGATATTGATTGCGGCAACTTTTTCGGCAGTAGTTTTTACGCGGTCAACCGTTTTTTGAATTTCTTCTGGTTTTGCCTTGTATTTTTCTACCATTTTTTTTGCTTTTGATTCAATTTCTTTTGCTTTATCAGGCGTTTCCATTTGATTATAGCAGTTTTCGATAATTGTCTGCGGATTATACTGGTCAAAAAGTCCTGTTACCGAAGATTTTAATGTGTCGAGTGCCGCATCAGATTTTGCATTCAAACTTTTCATAAATGCGGAATCTTTGTTTTGTTTTGCTTTTTTTGCAGCTTGCTTTGCCTTTTTCTTTTCAATTTTTGCAAGGCGTTTTGCAGAAATGTCGCCGGAATAAGTTCTGTCGGTGTTTGTTACAACTCCTGTTATAGAAAGCTCTTCTGCAACAAAACGTGCTTTTAAAAGCTGAACAAGGTCAAAATCAAAGGCAACGTTTTCTACTGAAACAAGATTTTTCATCGGCTGGTTTTTATTTGCAATTTCAAAGCCTTTCATTTTAAAAGAAGAATCAAAAAAGTTGAAATTAAGATAAGCAATGTCGCATTTTGCTTCAAAAATAGTTTCGCAGGTGGATGTAATGACTTTTCGTAAAATCATGTTTTTTGTAAGCGTGAAGGTAACTGCAAAAGCCGCAATAAAAATTACAACTGCAAGAAGCGGAATCAGTTTTACACGTCCGCGCTGTTTTTTTATTTCCTTTGCAATTGTTTTAAGGCGGGCAGAATCTTTTGGGGTAAAAAGTTCGTCTTTTGGAATAGAGTAGAGTGCAATTTTAGTTCCGTTACGACCTTGTTTTTCGCCTGTTTCTTTTACAAATGATTTTACGAATTTTTTATCATCAGGAATAAAGATTTTTTTATAAAGCTTCTTTTCCAGTTTTTCCTGAGTATATTTTTTTAAGAAGATTGATGGAGCTTTTTTGTTTTTCTTTTCTGCCCGTTTTTGCTTCTCTGTTTTTTTATTTTCAGTTTTTTCTAAATCGCTCATAAAGATTCTCCTATTTTTTTAATTAAAGGAAGCTTTGAAATAACTTTTATTACTTTTGTTTTTCGTAAAGCAGGAGCCAGACTTGCACGCCATCCTTTTACTCCAACTTTTGTTACCATAAAAACTGGTACATACATAAAAAGCGCAAATAAAAAAGAACCGCTCACAATTGTATTATTAAATCTTGTAAAACCAACAAACGGAATTTCAAGAAGTCCGCGGAAAACTGGTTCAAGGAATCCTATATTCAAAAAGTAGTAACCAATAGAATCAAACATTGGGTCAAGAAGAGGTGCAAGCATAGAAAAAAGCAGCGTCATTATAATAAGTGCACCTCGGTTAATTCTAAGAAAGAAAAATAAAACTGTAAGAATATACCAAAGGGCGTTGTTTTTAGGTAAAAAGCCCAGAATCATTCCTAAAGCAAACGCATGGCCAATTTCGCCCGGATGTGCATTGCTGTTAAGTGCTTTAAAAAACTTAATTATAGCTTTTAACATATAACCTCCAGATTTTTAATTCTAATTATATTCTATAATATAATCATCTCTTTTTCAATTTTTCTTGTATTGAACTTTGACTTTTGCCGTTAGTAGTGTTAAATTATTCTTTAATAGAGCAGAGTAAATTCATTTTGTTAAAATCATTTGATAAGGATATAATTTGTACAATAATATATATTTTAATATTGCTGCATTGTTTATTTATATAGTGATTTTGTTTTTTTATTTTCAAAAAAAGCATCTTCCTGTATTGCAGAATAAAATTTACGCAGCTTTTGTCATAACTGCTCTTATGGCAACAATCACAGATATTGGAACTGCAATTCTTCCTCTTTATGCTACAAGCCTTCCTTCGGGATGGTTTTGGACAATTAACGTTTTTGCATTCCTCACTTTGGATAGTCTTCCGGCTATTTATTTTGTGTATTGTCTTAGTGTAGTTGATTATTTTAAAGATATTTCGGGAAGAAAATTAAGGATGATTCATCTAAAAATTGCACTTCCTGCTATTTTGAATATTATTATTATTGTACTTTCACCTTTTGTTTACAGATACACAGGTTATGTTCTTGCTTTTAAAATTGGAGCAGGAAATGTTTATTACCGTGGTGGCTTCTGGTTTATTATTCTTCATATAATTGCAACTTATTATAATGCGCTTTCTGTTACATTCCTTATTCGTTACAGAAATAGAATTTCACCGCAAAAGCTTACGTTTATTTTGTCGTATATTGTGATGGCAGTTGTTTCGCTTGGAATTCAGATGATTTTTCCTAAATATCTGGTTACATGTTTTGGAATTTCCCTTGCCTGTATAATGATTTCTTCTCTTATTCAAACTCCGGAAGATTTTATTGATAATACTACAGAAATCTTTAATAGGGCTGCATTTATCCGAATGACGTCATATTATTTTTCATCACGCAAAAAGTTTTTGTGTATAAGCGTTATGCTTGATGATATTGTTTTTCTTTCAAATACGTTTGGAATTCAAAAATTGAACGGTTTTCAGCGTAGCATTGCCGAATATCTTGAGCACGAATACCCGGATTGTGAACTTTATTTTTTGAATAACGGCAGCTTTGTTCTTTTGTGGCAGGATTATAATTCCCATGATATTGAAAAAGCTGTTTTTAATTTGCGTATAAGATTTAATCATCCATGGACGTTTGAAGGCATTGAATTAAAATTATATGCACATAATTGTGTAATTGAATGTCCTGTTGATTGCCATAGTACCGAAGAACTTGTTGATATAATGGATTTGCTCATCGAAGATTCAAAAAATCGCCGCGGAACTATTTACGCAAAAAATATTAATACAACCGATAAACGTCGTACTGCTTTTATTGCGCATGAACTTAGAACTGCAATGTATAAGAATCTGTTTGAAGTAAATTACCAGCCGATTTATTCAGTTGCAGATGATTCTATTGTTGGTGCTGAAGCTCTTATTCGCCTGCATACCGAAGACGGACAGTATATTTCGCCAGAAGAATTTATTCCTGTTGCAGAAAAATCAGGTGATATTTTGCGGTTGGGACTTTTTGTGTTTGAATCTGCCTGCCAGATGCTTGCTTCTGTTGATATTGAAGAATACGGAATTAGAAAAATTGATATTAACCTTTCTGTGGCTCAATGTATGCAGGATGCTCTTGCCGATCAGATTCTTACAATCAGAAATATTTACCAGATTCCTTCTTCAATTCTTAATCTTGAAATTACAGAAACTGCTGCGGCTTATACTCCGGAAATTCTTCTTAGAAATCTTGATAAGCTTGCCAACGAAGGAATTGAACTTGCTTTGGATGATTATGGTTCCGGCTATTCAAATATGAATTATCTTTTAAATCTTCCATTTAAAATGATAAAAATTGATAAAAATATAGTTTGGAGAGCTTTTACCGATAAACGTGCAAAAATGGCGCTTGAAGCAACTATTGCCATGATAAAAAAACTTGGAATGACAGTTCTTGCGGAAGGTGTTGAAGATAAAATCCAGAAACAAATTCTTTCGGATATGGGCTGCGATTATCTTCAGGGATATTTATTTTCAAAAGCGTTATCTCAAAAAGAATTTCTTGAGCTTATGAAAAAAGAATCGGTTCAGCTTGATACGAGCATGGAAGATTCAAAATTTGACGGATTAAATTAATTGTGAACCCGGCAAGTTTATACAAAATAAGAAAAATCAGGATATCAAAATGAATAAGGTGAATAGTTTAAAAAATCCACGTGGAAAACGTTTGGTTGTAATTATTTTTGCTATAGTTGCTGTTCTTGCTGGCGGCGGATATTATTTTTACAGTTCAAGCCAGTCAAAAATTCAAAAGGTTCCTTATTCTGAGTTTTATTCTGCGGTTGAAAATGATTTAGTTGTTTCTGCAAAAATCAAAGGTGATAAAATTGAATACGTTGATACTTCGAATGTTCATTATATTACACAAAATCCACAGTCGCCTTATTTTATGGAATTTTTACTGCGTTGTGATGTTGATGTAACTGTTGAAAAAGATTTTTCTGACATCATTTCTATTATTCTTGATGTGATTTTTTACGGATTTTTTATTACAGTGATTGTTTTTGTTTTCCGTAAATTTATTGGCCCGAATTCGTTCAAAGTAATGCACAAAACCGGCGTAAAATTTGATGATATTGTTGGAATGGATAATCTTAAGCGCGACATGAAACAGATTATGGAAATTATGAAAGCTCCTGCTGAATATGCAAAGCGCGGAATCCGAATGCCAAAAGGAATTTTGCTTGAAGGTGAACCTGGAAACGGAAAAACTTTGTTTGCAAAAGCGCTTGCCGGAGAAGCAAAAATCAATTTTATTCCTGCAAAAGCAACTGATTTTGAAAGTATGTTTATGGCAATCGGCCCTATGAAGGTAAAACTGCTTTTTAAGAAGGCCCGCCGCCGTGCTCCTTGTATTGTTTTTATAGATGAATTTGACGGAATTGGAACTGTCAGAAATTACAGCGGTTCTGCAATCGAAACTGAAAATACCCGAATTGTTACAGCCCTTTTAAATGAACTTGATGGTTTTGAGCCAACCAACGGAGTTTTAGTAATTGCCGCCACAAACAGCATAAAAGCCCTGGATCCAGCCTTAATTCGTCCCGGCCGTTTTGATGCAAGAATCAGCGTTCCATACCCGGACGAAAATGCCCGCATAAAACTTGTAGAAATGTACACCCGCGGAAAATCACCTGCCGATGAATGTACGCCTGCTGAACTTGCAAAAATGTTCAGCGGTTTCTCCTGCGCCAAAATCGAAAGTGTCCTGAACCGCGCAGCTTTGATTGCAAGCCAAGAAGGAAGAATGGAGTTTACTATTTCGGATGTTAAGGCTGCCGAAAAAGAAAGCTAAATCTTCCACCTGTACCACTTTTGCCGGGCGGAATGCATTTTGCATTTATTTAGAAGGTTATTATTTCTTCATAAACTTGAATTGCAAACTGGTCTGTCATGCCAGAAATATATTCTATAATACACTTTGTATACGACTCTTCATCAAATATATCAAAAATCTGCGGTGTATCGTAATGAAGTACGTGTTTTCGGTCTGTAAAATTGTGTTTTTCGTTTGACCAGGTGCGGTAATTTGTGTGCTTAATAAGCCAGTCTTCAAAAGTTGAACAAAGTTTAGGGTAGTGCTGCAAAACCTGTGCAATGCGTCCGCGTTCGGCGTAGAGTTTTGTTTTTTGCAAAGTGCGGAAAAGAGTGTTTATTATATTTTCTGCATAAATTGCAAACTCTTTAAGTCGCCAGTGATTGTAAATATTTGCAAAATTAAACTTTTTAAGCTCCAGAATAAACTTAAAATATTCATCCGAAAAGCATAAGCCTTTTTCTGGGGAGCTTTGTTCACATAAATCTACTATTAAATCATTTATTAAAACGGTTGTGTTTACGGCTTTTCCGCTGCGTAATGCGTGTGCTCCTTTTTTTTCAAAACCAAGCGTTGAAGCAACAATTTCTCGAAGCTGGCGGTAAGCGGCCATGTCTATTATGTGGTAGGCGCGGGCATCTTCAATATCGCGGCCAAGATAGGCAATTTTATCTGCAAGTTTTACAACGCATCCTTCCCAGGTAAAAGGCTGAACAATTCCGGGGCGTTTTATTGAATATAAATCAATTGCGTCTTCACGAGGTTTTATTCCCTGCTGGTCAATTTCTCCACAATGGCAGATTAATCCATCCCGAACTGCGTAGGTTAAATTCAGAGTTTTTTCTATTCCGTCTGGATTTTGCAAAGTTTCAATGTAATCAGCAAAAAAAAGGCTGTTACGTTCATGCCAGAATTTTTTAGGTGCGTTGTGTCCTTCCTTTTGTTCAAGCAGATTATTCAGGCAGTCTTCTCCGTGATGGCCAAAAGGTGCGTGACCAATATCGTGTCCAATTGCGGCGGCTGATGTAAGCTGTTCATTTAAGCCAAGATATTTTGCAATTGTAGAAGCAACGGATGCTACGTGAGAAACGTGTTCCATTCGGGTACAGATGTGGTCGTTATGTGGCGCAAAAAAAACTTGTGTTTTGTGTTTTAGGCGGCGGTAGGCTTCACAGTGGAGCAGGCGGGTGTAGTCGCGTTCAAAGTCGGAACGGATGTCGTTATTTCTTGAATAAATTGGTGTTTCGCGTTTGATTGCCTGTTCCCATTTTTTGCTTCCCGGAACTGTGGCTACTTCCTTAAATGAATTTTGCATCCGAATCCCCCTAAATCATTTTAAATTATCTTTACATCGATTTTGCTTTAAAAAAACTAAATCATTTTTATACCGTGCATCCATTCTTTGAGAGGCTCGTTCCAGTGGAAAGCCTTCATGAATTTTGTTTTCTGCATTCCAAAGCCGTGTTTTCCCCAGTCATAAACCGTAAGTTTACAGTTCTTGATTTTTTTTGCTTCAAGGGCTTCGTTCAGTCTCAGACTGTTTTCGTATTTTACAACGTTATCATCTTTTGCAACTACAATAAAAGTTGGCGGCATATCAGAAGGAACCTGCATTTCCAGAGAAAAAGCATCCTGCTGTTCTTTTGTGTAATGCTTTCCAAGTAAACTTTTTCGAGACCATTGATGTGCAATATCATCCTGCATAGAAACTACAGGGTAAACTGGAACTACAAAATTCGGACGTAAACTTACCTTAGTCTTAACACCAATTTTCGCGAGTTCATCCACAGTTCCGCCAAATTCTCCTGCCATTGCAACTAAATGTCCGCCGGCTGAATATCCAATAGCGCCAACTTTGTTTACATCAATTCCGTAATCATCTGCATTTTCGCGCACAAGCTGAATTGTTCTTTGAAAATCCTGTAACATTGCCGGATGATGGTAGCCGAATTCTGCAGTTCTGTAGCAAAGCATAAAAGCTGTAACTCCAATGCTCGAAAACCATTTTCCGCTCATGTAGCCTTCGTTAATCATATCAAGG
This sequence comes from Treponema sp., assembly GCA_024680155.1. Lineage (GTDB taxonomy): Bacteria > Spirochaetota > Spirochaetia > Treponematales > Treponemataceae > Treponema_D. Next base: position 16,080 of record JAILCM010000100.1, on the reverse strand, counting down.
TGATGGTAGCTTCCACCCGGGCAAATAATGACTGCCGCCCCTGTGTTTTGTGTTGCAGGACGGAATACGTATACAAAGGTTTCTTCTTTTTCCATTCCTGGAACTCCGCCCCAAATAGAAATTGTTTCGTCGCATTTAATTTTCATAAGATGAATTTTACCTAAACTTGCACTGTTATTCAACTAATTTTTTTGCGTACTAATAAAATACTGTTTTATTCTAAAATCGGGACTAAACTCCCTATAAAATACAGCCTTTATCATGATATAATCGTGCCATGACTCATAATATTGTACTTTTTGATGATCACACACTTTTGAGAAATGGAATTAAAAACTGGATTGAAACACATTCAGATTTTAAGATTAAATACGAAGCAGGAACTTTTGAAGATTACAAGGACGTTATAGATAAAATTAAAACTTCAAAAATCAACTCTTATATAGCAATCGTTGATATTTCGTTTAAAACAGAACATCATTCACAGCACGAAGAAAACTATGGTTTTGAAATTATAAAAGAAATTCGAGAATTTGGAATTCCGAGCATTGTTTATTCCAGTCATGATTCGGGTGGATTTGTTGAACGGGCTGTAAGTTCGGAAATTGGAGCAAAAGGATTTGTTTCAAAAACGGCGGATGAAAGTGTTCTTCTTGCGGCAATAAATGCGGTTGCAGAAGGTGGAACTTATATTCAGGCGGAACTAGTTTCTGGTTTACTTGAAGTTCGTGATATTACTCAGACTTTTACCAAAAAAGAAAAACTTGTTGCCGATTCACTTACGCTATATAATACAAATGCCGATGTTGGTGCAAAATTAGGAATTACAGAAAAAACGGTTGTTAATTATCTGACTATGCTTTACGATAAAGCCGGTGTTTCTAATAAAATTCAATTTCTGGAAAAAATGGGGCAGATATGAAAAAAATCTGGACAACAACAATTCTTTCTATATTTGCTCTTGCATTAAACATTATATTCCAGATTTTTGTTTCCAGACTTCATCTAATTGTATGGCTTGATACAATTTTTGTGGTTGCATTAACTTTTTATTCAGGGCTTGTTCCAGGTTTGATTGTTGCGGCGGTATATAATCCAATTATGACATTAATTTTTTGTGCCTTGAATAATACAGAAATTTTTTATTTTGATTTCCTTTATTCAATATGTGGAATGCTTATAGTAACCGTAACATGGATGTTCAGTCACAAGAAAAAGGAATTCTTTTTTAGCCGAACAGTGACTGTTTTATATCTTGTTTTAATAGCGTTTTGTTCAGCATTCGTAAGTTGTTTTTCGGCAAGTGCACTCGATACTTTTGTTCGTCCACTTTTCAGCCTTCAATCACCGTTCAATATAATAGATGGTTTTTCTCCTGTTTTTAAGAAATTTAATTATAGTGCTTTTCTTTCATTTCTTTTACCAAGAATCCCTATATCTGTTCTCGACCGTTTGATTTGTACTTTTTCAGGGTATGGACTGTATAGACTTCTTTTAAAAATACAATTATCCAGTTCACCTGCGCCTGTAACCTTTCAAGAAGGATAATGTATGAACGAGCAAGATTTAAAAGTTCTTTCGGATGCTCTCGAATTATATACTTCGTTTTTTTTAATTTTAATTATTATTTCTTTTGTGGCATTTATTGCAGTTCTTCTTATACTTATTCATCATATAAAAAATAGAACCCGTTTAAAAGAAAATCGCATTCTTCTTGCCGAAACAATTGCTGTGCAGGAAGAAGAACGTCGTAGAATCAGTCAGGAATTGCATGATACGGTTTCGCAAAATATAAAGGTTCTTGTTTTATTAGAAAAAGAGCTTTCGGCCTGGTGTTTTGATGATTATTCAAAAGAACAGATAGAAAAAATCATTACACTTGAAAATAAAAATCAAAAACAGCTTCGTGCAATTATTCATAATTTAACAATTCCTGCATTAGAAAATGTACCGTTTAAAACTTTGATTGCAGATTTGTGCGAACAGTTCCATGAGCAAAGCGGAATTCAATGTTCTTATTTTATTTCTCCTGATGTTTCTCTCGATGTTTTTTCTACGGATCAAAAGCATCATATTATGCGTATTATTCAGGAAGCATTACACAATGCTCAAATTCATGCATCTCCCGAAGAAACAAGTGTTGTAATTAGAAAAATTGTAAAAAATGAAGGCGGAGAAGAAATCTCAAAAATTCGCATAATGATTTTTGATGACGGTACCGGCTTTGAGCTTACAAAAAATAAAAAATTCCTTGGTAATGATTATTTTTCAGAATCACCCACACACTTTGGAATGAGCGGAATGGAAATGCGCGCAAAACTTTTAGGCGGCACTTTAACAGTACAACGTGCACATGAAAGCGGAACCGAAGTAAGACTTGAAATTCCAGTGAAATAAAAAAAACTGGGAAAATTTTAGACAAAATTTAGGACTAAACTCCCGAAATTTATCAGTTTAAACTCTCAATACAATAAAAAACTCTTGCTGTAAAATCAAAACAACAAAAGGCCGGCGGGCATTCGTACAATCGAGAAAACGCGGAGGATAATTAAATGAAAAAACTTATTAGTGTTTTAGTTGTTTTGGGAACATTGGTTTGTTCAGTTTTTGCAGCTGGAAACAGAAAAGCAATCGACGACTTTTTCAAAGAGTACGAAGCTTTTGTTGTAAAGGCAGAAAAAGCTGCTGAAACAAATAAAATCAGCGACTTAACAAAACTTTCTCTTGAATCAGTTAAGCTTGCTGAAGCTTGCGACGAAGTTGATGATACAGATGCATGGACTTTGGATGATTCTGTAAAATATTTGAACCTTACAAACAGATATTCAGCAGCAATCACAAAGCTTTCTGAATCTACAACAAGTACAACTGTAACAACAGACGATTACGATGCACTTCTTAAAGCTTACGGATTCTAATTTAAAAAAAATAGATATTTTGGGGGAGATGATTATTTATTCTAAAATTCTGGTCATCTCCCTTTATTTTTGATCTTAGGAGATTAATAATGAAAAGAAAATCATTGTTTTTTAGTGCAGTTTCTTCAATATCTCTTGCACTAATCGCGTTGGTCTTAACAGGCTGTCCTCAACCAAATGAGCCTCCTGCTCCAGATTTTACTGCTCCGGCAAATTTAACGAGCGTAACAACAGAAGTTACAGAAACTTCAGTAACTTTTACTTGGGAAAATCCTTCTGACAAAGATTATGATCATATGGATATTTATAGTGCAGTTGATTATACGAAAATTGCCGAAGTTGAAAAATCAAAGACAACTTATACAGTAACAAATCTTACTCCTGGTACAGATTACGTTTATAGTTTTGTTTCTGTAGATGCACTTGGAAACGCAAGTACTGGTTATGAATGCAAAGTAAAGACAAAAGTTCTTGTAAATAAAGAAATTGGCGTACCAACTGACTTGAAGGTAAAACAGAAACCTTCTAGTAACGGAATTTCAGTTTCTTTGACATGGACTGAGCCAAATTCAGATAATATTAACTATTACGATATTAATGTTAAAAAAGGCAGCAATCTTTATACATCAAGCAAAGCTGTAAGAAACAGTTTTGATATTGCACTTGAAGAAGGCGAATACACAATCGAAGTAATTGCAGTATTAAATGATTATAGTCAGACTGAACCAGGTTCTATCACTTTTACAGTTAGTCAGGAAATTGCAGAACAGAGTGTATTAAAAGGATTAACACTTACTATTGATGCAGAAGGTCTTGAAGGTAAAGGTACTGAAGAAGAGCCTTATATTATTTATCGCGATAATACAGATTATTATATTACTTATTATGATAAAGAAATTAAATTTTCTATTGCTCCAGATCCAGAAACTGCAGAAATAACTGGTAAAATTTATTATGATCATAGTAGTGGATTGAAGTATGATGCAGAAAAAAAACTGATTACAGGTTTTTCTACGAGTTACGATGCTACATTAGCGGCATACACTCTTGATGATTCATATAATACAATTTACAGTAACAAAGTTTATTTCCGCGTAGGTTTTGCCTTTGACAGCGTAAGTCTTGAAGAAGATGATTTTAATCTTGCTCTTGATAGTGAAGTACAAAAAACATTAACGCCACAGTATTATAAGGGTGATGTAGAACTTCCTGTTACTCCACTTATTAAAGCTAAATCTTGGACAAGTTCAGATGAAACTGTAGCAGTTGTTGAAAATGGAGTTGTAAAAGCATTAAGCGCAGGTAAAGCTACAATTACATATACTGCAGACGGACATAGTGCAACTGTAAATGTTACTGTTTACGATAGCTATATTTACCCAACTTCAGTTAAATTTAAAACTACTGAGAAATTGTTAAAAGTTGGAACTGAATATGTATTAGAAACTGACATTAAACCAGAAGATTATAACATGCCAGTTACATTCTATGCATTTAAAGCACCTTACGTATCAAACACAGTAATAGATGAGTCATTATATTCTGATGTTGTAAGCTTAAACGGTACTACAGTTAAGGCAGAAAAAGAAGGTGATGCTTATATTTACGCAAGTTGGACTAAAGTTGAATCAACATTTTATAGTCAAAAAACTACAACATATATATCTGGTAATTATCTTACTCTCAAAGCAAGACCAGAAACTACATCATTCACTCTTACAGATTCAGACGTTGAGTTAGCTTTTGACGAAACATATCAGATTAGAACAATTTTAACTCCTGAAAATTCTATTTTCTTTGATGATGAAATTTCGTATAAAAGCAGTAATCCAAAAGTTCTTGTAAGTGAAACTGGTTTGGTTTCTTGCGATGAAAATGAAACAGAAGTACAGGAATCTGAAATTACAGTTAAGATTCTTAATGTTGAACAGACGTTAAAAGTTAAATTCTGTATTCCTGTTACAAGCGTAAAACTTGATAAGAATTTAATTATTTTGGGAAAAAATAGCGAAACTTCAACATTTACCGCTACTGTATACCCAGAAAATGCTTCTGATAAAACTGTAACTTGGGAATGCAGCGACACAGATGTTATTTCTCTTGAAAACGGAACTATTACTACAAAGGCTGCCGGTGTCGCAACAATTACCGCAAAAGCTGGGGAAAAACAAGCAACAGCTTCTATCCTTGTTCTTAATACTTCAGATTCTTTCACATATGACCGTTCAACATTGCACCAGCTTACAGCAGAAGAAGCAGGAAATTATGCAGGTTACTATACTGATGCCGCTGGAAAGATTGCTTATGCTTACACTACAGCTGCTCATGCAGACTCCGACAAATATCCTCGTGATTGTGGAAAATGGGATATAGTTGGTAAAAAAGGTGATAAATGGTTATCTTCTACTTATCATAATGCAGGATGGGGATACAAAATAAATGATAGAGTAGTAAGCCTTAATCAAGCTGGAACTGCTTCAAATGGAAACGTTAGCCTTACAGTAAAGCCTATCCTCGTATATAACAAAGGTGTTCCTTTTGTAATGTTTGTAAATGCATTAACAAATACCGGTAATGTAGATTTAACAGGAGTTAAATTTGGTTCTGGAACAGATGTTCAGATTGCAGGAAATGATAATGCCCCTGTAAATGCAAGTTCTGTAGGTGCAAATCTTGTTGATCCAAAAACTGAAATGATTTTTGCTTTGAACTGTCTTAGTGGAGAAGCCGTAACACCTGTAGATACTTTATGGATTGGTAGATATAACGATTGTGCTATGGATAATGTTTATACAGATAAACGTACAAGTGTAACAAACACCGACAGTGCAATTGCTTATTCATGGCAGAACATTGACTTAAAGGCTGGAGAAACAAAAGTATTCACTGTTCGACTTACATTTGTTGAAGACGAAGGTGGAACTCTCGAAGCACTTGTTTACTAAGGAGGATTAGTGTATGAAAAAGATATTAAAATTTGTATCTGTTGCATTAAGCCTTGGATTAATTTTGGCGGCAACGTCATGTAATTCAGCATTAAGCAACAATCCAAAAGAAATAGATGAGCAGAAAAACGAAAATCAGGAAATAACAGAAACTGGTTCTGCAAGTTTTAGCCTTGTAATTCCTGATTATTATGCTATTGCAGAAAATTTGTCTAAAGATGCCCGTGCAATTGCACCACAGACTGCAAAAGTAAAATTTTCATATGCAAAAATTGGGACAACTGATTGGCTTACTCATGATACAGTAGATCTTTCCGAAGCAGAAAAAACAGCTATTCCAAATGCGCCGGAAGGTTTTGCAGGTTCTGTTTATAAGCTTACATTTACAAAAATTCCTTCTGGAAATTATGATAAAGGAAATATGAAGATTGAACTTTTAGATGCAAATAATAAGGTAATTTCATCAGGTTCAAACAGCGACGTTGTAAGCATTGTAATGGGCGAAACAACAAAGGCTGCTTTCTACACAATTCCTGAAAGTTCAGATGCAAAATCGGCAATTCTTGATGCAGGAGAAATGAAATTCTTTAAAAAAGATTTTGCCAACGATTTTGAATTAAACTTTAAGCCAAAAATGACAGTTTCTGTTCCAGATGGCAAAGATTATCCTAGTGTAGTACTTTTTGACGAAAAAGGTGCATATGAAAGTCTTAAAGTTCTTACAGCAGAAGATAACGTAATCGACTGTTCAGAATTCAGTACTGTAAAATATTTTGGCTTTTTGTCATCAACAAAAACTTCTTATAGCACATCTTTCATTTATGATATTCCTGAAGAATCTATAACAGACGAGAATACAGCATTTGATAATATTCTTTCTAGCAATGATTGGACTAAAATAAATGCTTCTGCAATTAAAGAAGAAGACGGTGTGTATACATTTGATGCTACAAAACAGAAAGGTGGATTTAAGAGAACTGTTATTATTAATGAAGATAAATCTATTTTGTTCAAAGTTCAGACAAATCTTAAAGAAAGTTATGATGGCAGTTTGCAGTTCCTTATTGATGATGTTGTAGTTGCAAGTTATACAGGTGAAGGCGGCTCATGGTTGTATGAAATGTTCCAGTTGGATGCTGGTATGCATACAATCGAATGGAAACGAAAAGATTCTGATTCATCATTTTCTAGTTATACAACAACAGTTTCTGTAAAAGACATTGCTTTTGGGGAGGCTGTACCAGCAGATGTTGAAACTGATTTAGCTACCGCATTTGATAACATTTTTACCAGCTATTATTGGACATTAACAAATTCTGGCGCAATCACAGAAGAAAATGGCGTTTATACATTTGACGGTAAAAAACAGACAGGTGGATTTAAGCGCAATGTAGTTCTTGCAGAAGATAAATCTATCAAATTTAAAGTTCAGACAAATCTTAACGAAAGCTATGATGGCAGTTTGCAGTTCCTTATTGATGGCGAAGTTCTTGCAAGCTATACAGGTAAAGATGGCATGTGGGAAAATGCTTTGTTTGAAATAACCGCAGGTACTCATACAATTGAATGGAAGCGAAATGATACAGATAAATCTTATTCTAATGGTTTTACACCAACAGTTTCTGTAAAAGACTTTGCTTTTGCGGATGCGATTCAGCCTCTTACAGCAATTAACCAGACTTTTGAATCTGATGTTGATCCAGATATGTGGATTGGAGCTGGTATGGCAGCTTCTGTTGTTGATAAAGACCCTGTTTATTCTAAGTGGGTACAGTATGGAGATGCGCTTGTAGATACTCATAATAAAGTGTTTAAGCTTGGAACTTATGAAAATGGTAGTGCAGGAAATTCATCTTTAACAATTTATAAGTTAAAGATTGAAGAAGAGTCTGCATTGTCATTTGACTACAAATGTGATGTATGGACAACAACTTATTTAAATGTATTTGTGGACGACGCTACTGAACCTGCATTAAAAACTGAAGGTGGCCAAACAATCTGGCAGAAAGGTTCTGTTGTAATTCCTGCTGGTACTCATATAATAAAATTTGCTACAGGAAAAACTTCTGATTCTTATGATCCATCATATACAAATTCTATTTACCTTGATAACATCACTCTTGCTCCAAATACAATTGAGTCTGTAGATATTTATCCAAAAGGCTTGCAGGAAACTTACGTTGGTGGCGATACTATTAAGTTTACAGCTAAGGCATTGCGTTCTGACGGTTCTTTTATAAGTGGAAAAGAAGTAACCTGGTCTGCAACAGACGGTACAATTGACGAAAACGGTGTATTTACTCCTGGTAGCTCAACTGGAACAGTAACTGTTACTGCAACAATTGATGGAAAATCTGCTTCTAATCAGACTGTAAAGGTTCATGGAGAAGATTATCTTTATGATTCTGTAACTCTTAACGGAATTGAATTTACAGGTTACAAGCCTTCAAGTACTTCTTCAATTTCTACTACAAACATCAACTTTACAAGTTTGCAGTCTAAATCATTCAGTGCAGACGGCTTCTTTGTTCTTAGTGGTAATTCAACAGCTGATTTTATGGTAACAGTTTCTAAAGGTAGTTATATAACTTATTATTTTATTCCTAGTGGTGAGTTTGCACAGAGAATCTGGCTTCGCTTTGGTTCAGGTTCTTATACTGTAAAAATTGAAGAATCTTCAGGCTTCTCTTATTATTCTCCATCAGATAATTATCAGGGAGATCTTAAAGATTATGGTTCTTTTAAAGCTGGTGCTACAACATGTACTCTCAATGTAACTAATACAAATAATTCATTGTCTACAGAAGATGCCAGCTATTTGCTTCCTTCTTCATGGTGCCAGTGTGATGATTTCCGTATTACAAATGCTGTACATGGTGTAATTGCAGAATTGCCAGAAAATGCAACTGTAGGACAGAAACTCCAGGCATTGCACGATTGGGAAGTTCACAGAATGTATTATGATTATGACAGTTTTAATGGCCCAAGAAAGGCTCAGGATGCACTTCATGTTTTAGAGTATGAAATGGGTGTTTGTGAAGGTTATGCTAACTTGTTCACAGCTCTTGAAAGAGTTATTGGTGTAAAGGGAACTGTTGTTTGTGCTCAGTATAATGCTCATGCATGGAATAATACTTATTACAATGATTCATGGTTGTTAGTAGATACAACATGGGATGATCCATTGATGAGCGGAGATTCAAAAACCGATAAAAAGAGTATTCGTGAATATTATTGTTATTTCTTGCTGACAGCAGATCAAGATTCAAACACAGGTAAGGGCCATGGAAGTTATGCAATTCCAAGTCACGAGTCAAGTAACTATGCTAAAACCGTAGGAGCTACTGGTATTAACAATATGCGTTCTGCAATCCCTGTAGAAGAAAATACAACTTCAGCACCTTACGTTCGTGGCATGCCAGACGGCTGGTACTAAAACAATCGCTAATACAAACTAAAAAAATAATTTATGGGTGCGGGGCATTTTTGCTTTGCACCCATTTTTTATCTTTATTAAACCTTTAAAACGTGGTACTGTTCTATAGTAAGTAAAATAAAAGGAGTTATTTAAAATGGAATTGATTTATGGAATCAAGGACAAGCCAAAGTTTGGTAAAGTAATTTTGTTTGCTTTGCAGCAGCTTTTGGCAATCATGGCAGCTACAATTGCTGTTCCTGCAATCGTTGGTCACGACCTTTCTGCTTCTGCGGCACTTTTTGGTGCAGGCGTTGGAACAATCGTGTACCTTCTTTTTACAAAAAGTTCTAGCCCGGTTTTCTTGGGAAGTTCTTTTGCATTCATCGGTTCAATGTTCAGTGCATTCGGCGGTGCTGCAACTCTTGGTCTTGCAGAACAGGCTGGCTACTGGGGATTAATCATTGGTGCTTTGATGGCAGGTCTTGTTTATATCATTATTGCAATTGTAGTAAAAGTTTGCGGTGTAAAATGGATTGATAAACTTATGCCACCAGTAATCATTGGTCCAACTGTTGCAATTATCGGACTTACACTTTCTGGTAATGCAGTTGGCGATTTAATGAAGTCTAACGTAGAAGGCGGAAGCACTTATGTAGCACTTATCTGCGGTCTCGTTACTCTTGCATCAACAATGCTTTGTTCAACTTATGGTAAAAAAATTGGACGTCTTATTCCGTTCATCTTTGGTATTCTTGCAGGTTATGTTTGTGCTTCAATTTTTGCTCTTATTGGAAAAATCACTGGAAATCAGTCTCTTATCGTAATTAATTACAGCGTACTTACATCACTTGATTTCAAATCATTCAGCGGATATCTTTCTTTTCCAAAATTCACATTCCTTCTTGGTGGAACTGCTGGACTTAAAGCTGTAACTGGAAAATATCTTCTTACTTTGTTCACTGCTTATGTTCCTGTTGCTTTTGTTGTATTTGCAGAACACCTTGCAGACCACAAAAATCTTTCTGCAATTGTTGGAACAAACCTTTTGGAAGAACCAGGTCTCACAAAAACTCTCCTTGGTGATGGTGTTGGAACAATGATTTCTACAGTATTCGGCGGATGTCCAAACACAACTTATGGTGAATCAATCGGATGTGTTGCAATTACAAGAAATGCTTCTACAGTTTCTATCTGGGGATGTGCATTTATTTGTATTATCTTCTCTCTTATTTCTCCACTTGTTGCATTCCTCGAAACAATTCCTTCTTGTGTAATGGGCGGCGTTTGCGTTGCTTTGTACGGATTTATTGCTGTATCTGGATTCAAGATGTTCCAGAAAGTTGATTTGAATAAAAACCGTAACCTCTTTGTTGCTTCTGTAATTTTTATTACAGGTGTTGGCGGAATGTCAGTTTCTTTTGGAGCAGTAGAAATCAGAACTGTAGCTTGTGCTCTTATTCTTGGTATTCTTACAAATCTTATGCTTTCAAAAGAAAAGGATGATGGAGAAGGTGAGGCAGAAACAAAATCTGCTGAATAATTTTTATTGAAACTTTTTTGCTTAAAGGTGTAACTTATGGCTAAATTGGAAATTTCGAATCTTATTGATTATGTTGAATGGCGCGGGGACCTTACTTTTTCTATGGTTCCGCTTACAGAAGTTGATGCGATTATTTTTTCTCAGCTTGCATATTTGAATTTTGACGGACTTTTGACAAAAGAAAAATATACTTTGCAGGAAGTTGCCGAATTATTCAGACTTGCCCCTGATTATGATTCTCGTTCTTACATGGGAATGATGATTAATTCACAAATTCCTGAACTTTTGGAAAAATGCGGCCATTCAGCACGATTTAAAGATGTTGAACTTTCCAATTACACTTCGGTTTTGGACGGAAAAAAAGAAGAACAGTTTGCGGCAATGGTTTTTGCTTTTGACAAAAAAAAGACAATGATTGCGTTCCGCGGAACTGATGACACTCTTATCGGTTGGAAAGAAGATTTTAATTTCAGTTTTCTGCCGGTAATTCCGTACCAGACCGAAGCCCTTTCTTATTTTTCTACGGTTGCACAAAAATTTAGCGGCGATTTATATTTGTGCGGTCATTCAAAAGCTGGTAATGCGGTTGTTTATGTAGCCGTTAATGTTCCCGCAAAAGACCAGAAAAGAATTGCAGAAATTTATAATTTTGATGGTCCAGGTTTTGTTTCTGAATTTTATGAGCGTGCCGAATATAAGGCAATTGAACCAAAACTAAAGACTTTCTTTCCAGAAAACTCAATTGTTGGAATGGTATTTTATCATTCAAAAGATTTTAAAATTGTACAAAGTTGCGAAACTGGTGTAATGCAGCATGATCCTTTATCTTGGAATGTGCGCGGTAATTTTGTTGTACAAGCTGATGATTTTACAGAAGAGAGTAAATTCTTTTTTAATTCATTTAATGAATGGGCAGACCGACTTACTCCAGAAAAACGCGAACGCTTTGTAAATATTTTATTTGACGTAATAAATGCAAGTGATGCAAAATCAAATACCGAAATTGATGAAAATAAACTTACGGCTTCCGCAAAAATGTTTACGGAATTTGCCAAACTTGAAAATGAAGATAAAAAATATGTACTGGAAATTATCCACGGACTTGTAAAAGCTGGCAAAAATAATCTTCCAATGATTGCAGCCTTGAACTTTGAAAATCCTGTGAGTCCGGTCATTGATAAAATAAAAAATGATATAGCAGAATATAAAGAAAAAAAACGTAACAGCTGAAAGGAGGCGTGATTTTTATGGATGAAACAATCGTTACAAGCAGTCCTGTTGGAAAAATGCTGGATTCAATAGGGGAATCTAAACCGGCATCTTATTTAATGTTCAACAAGAAAAAAATAAATCTTGTTGCAAAAATTACAATTGGCCGCGAAACGGATAACGACATTGTAGTTGATAATAAACTTGCAAGCCGTCATCACGCTATAATTCAGAAAATAAAAGATGCTTACTTTTTAAAAGACCAGAACAGCACGAATGGAACTTTTTTAAATGGAACAAAACTTCCAAGCGATAAATACGTAAAACTTCATCCGGGCGACAGAATTACAATTGGTAATATGAGCCTTGTAATTTCGTAGTTCCAGCGGTTTCTGTGCAGTTTTTGTAATTTCGTACTACTAGCGTTTTTCGGGTGCGGCGTTGGATTTTAATGATTTTAAAGCTCTTTTAACTTTGGATGAGCTTCCAAAATATGATTATCTTTTTTCTCTTTGCGATAAAATTTCTTCTTTGCTGGAAAGTGAAATTTGCGAATACAGACCTGCTGCAACCGTTGGAACAGAAGCTGGCGTAGGGGCGGGTGGAACTGATTCAGGCACGGGCGGCATTCTACCTGGAAGTCTTATTGAAATCAACCAGAAAAAGCCGGTAATTGTAGTTCCCGACATTCACGCGCGTAGAGATTTTCTTCTTAATATATTGAGCTTCAAAATTCCAGATACAGGCGCGTTTTCAAATGCCGGCGGACTCACTGTTTTTGACGCGCTTAAAAAAGATGAAATATTTGTAGTTTGTGTTGGAGATGCAGTTCATTCGGAACGTCAGAATAAAACCCGCTGGTTAATGGCTTTGGAAGATTATGTCAGCGAAATTTATACCGGAAATTCAATGACTGCCGAAATGATAGATTCTCTTGGTGTACTTGTCGCTCTTATGGAATTAAAGCTTGCATTTCCGACTAATTTTCATTTTTTAAAGGGAAATCACGAAAATATTATGAATAAAACTGGCAATGGTGATTTTGCTTTCCGTAAATTTGCAGATGAAGGCAACATGACCCGCGATTTTATTCAGAATTATTATGGAGATGACATTCTTTATCTGATTTCATTGTACGAAAATGCACTTCCTCTTGTTTTTGCAAATCCTTTTTGTGTAGTTTCACATGCGGAACCAAGACTGGCTTATTCAAGGCAGGAACTTATTAATGCGCGTTTGGACGGACTTGTGGTGGAAGGTCTTACCTGGACTCGTAATGGAGAATCAAGAGAAGGGTGTGTTCAAAAAATAATTGATGAACTTTTTGAATATAACGGCTGGCAAGATGAAAATGCAAATGCCAAAAATGCGCTTTATTTTGCTGGTCATAGTCCAATTCAAGGTGATTATGCTTTAAGACAGGGTGGACGTTTTATTCAGATTCATAATCCATCTAAACAAAATATTGTAATTGTTGGCGGTTCAGAACCGTTTGATTTAGAAAAAAATATATATAATGTACAAAATAATGATGGGCAAAATCAGGAGGAACAGAAATGAGCGATGAATTTCCACCGATGATTGGAAAATACAAGGTTACGGGCATTGTTGCAAAAGGCGGAATGGGCGTTGTTTATAAGGCAATTCATCCGTCGTTAAAGCGTTATGTCGTAATAAAAAAAATGACTTCGCGCAAGAATACAACAAATGCCGAACGTTTTAAAAAAGAAGCTCAAATTCTCCTTGATTTGCAGAGCCCGTACATCGTTCATCTTTTTGATTATTTTACAGAAGGCGGTTACCGTTACATGGTTGAAGAACTTGTAGACGGACTTGCCCTCGACAAACTGATTGCAAAACAAAGTTCGCTACCGGTTCCTGTTGCAATGCTTGTTTTGCAGGATGCCTGTTACGCGCTGAAATATGCTCATTCAAAAGATATTGTTCACCGTGATATAAAACCCGGAAACATCCTTATTTCTAAACGTGGGGAAGTAAAGCTTGCTGATTTTGGAATTGCAAGTGATGCCGAAGAAGATTCTCTTACTCAATCTGGAACTGCTCTTGGAACTCCAGCTTACATGCCGCCGGAACAGTTTGAAGACAGTGCTCATGTAGATAATCGTGCCGACATTTATGCGCTTGGAATCATGCTTTACGAAATGCTCACTGGAACAAAACCTTACGCGGGAACTTTGTCTTTGGAAAATTTGAAAGTTATTAAAAAAGGCCGATACATCCGTCCTCGCAAAATAGACCGTTCAATTCCTCCGGAAGTTGCAAGATTAATTCACAAAATGATTCGCCCAAATCGTCATCAGCGTTTCCAGAGTATAGATGGCGTTTTAAGGGCTGTAAAACGTTATCTTTCGCATTATGATACCCACGAAATTCGAGTTCAGCTTGCAAAATCTGTATTTACACCAAAAGAATATGATTATCCAAAATTTGAACAGAAAGATAAGGCCGTAAAAATCGTACGCTGGATTTGTGCCGCTGCAGTTTTAACTTGTGCCCTTGTCCTTGCCGGCTGGAAGAGTGGATTTTTCTACGAAACAATACTTTCGCGCTGGTATACCCCGGTTTCTGTAGAAATGGTAATGCCAAAAGCTCTTTCGCAAAGTTTGGATTTGCCGGCCCGAGCCTTTTTCTTTGAAAATACCGACGGAATCCCCGAAGTAAAAGATTCTGCGCGTACTTTTGCCATAAAAGGAAGCCGTTTTTTTGAGCGCCTGTTTGATTTTTCCACAAAAATTGAAACTGTTCCTGCAAACGGCAAAAATAATACTTACAACATTACAAAAGTTTATTTAAAAGACGGAAATTACCGTGTAAAAGTTGCCGTTGGTCCGTATGTCTGGTGGAAATCGTTTACAGTAAATGGTGAAGCTCTTGAACTTGACTGTTCGTTCTTAAAAAATGCAGTTCGCGAACTTTCCATTGTTCCTTATGTGTACGATGCCGCAACCGGTGCCGAAATTACCGATACAAGCCGAATCACAGTGTTCTATTTTGGAAAATGGATAAATTTGTGGTCAGTTCCAAAAGAAGATTTAAAATCAGGAGCAGTTTGGAAAGTAAAAGTTGAAAGCGACGGCTACGAAAGCGAAACCTTCTCACTTTTAATCGACTGGTACCAGGACCGGCTGATTATTTCTTCAGAACTCAAACCGCTGGAGTAACAGTCAATTGTAGTGTACAAACTGTTATTTCGAGTGAACAAACTGTCATTTCCGCGAAAGCGGCAATCTAAAAAGGGTGGGATAAAATGATAAAAGCAGTTATTTTTGACATGGACGGCGTACTTTTAGACACCGAATCGATTTGCGATAAAACCTGGGAACTTGCCGCAAAAAAAATGAACGTAGTAACAACCGCCGATATTGTAAATGAATGCCGCGGAACCAACAAAGAAGACAGTCTCCGCATTATAAAACGCATTCTTGGTCAGGATTTTGATGCAGAAGGATTCATGAAACTTACTTCCGAGTTTTTTCATCAGATTGAATTTTCAACCGGAATCCCGATAATGCCTTTTGCAAAAGAAATCCTTGAATATTTGCGTCCAAAATATAAGCTTGCCCTTGCATCTTCTACCCACAGAACCGCCGTTACCCGCCAGCTTACAAATGCCGGTCTTATTTCTTATTTTGACACAATCACCACCGGTGATCAGGTAGTTCACAGTAAACCCGACCCCGAAATTTACCGCATGGCTTGTGAATCAATTGGCGTTCTTCCAGAAGAATGCATTGCCATAGAAGACAGCCCCAACGGAATAAAAAGTGCCCACGCCGCCGGTCTGAGTGTTATTATGATTCCAGATAGAATTGCACCAACTCCAGAAGTTACCGCGTTGTGTTGTAATGTATTTGAGCATTTGGATGGGGTAAAGAAGGTTTTGTAGAAGCAGGATTAATCGAGTTTCTTCCGAAGTTCTTCCGAAGTTCTTCCGAAGTTCTTCCGAAGTTCTTCCGAAAAAAAACTGTCTGAAGTTATAATAATGCCGATAAATAAATATGAACAAAGAAGAAATTCAAAAGATAATAA
>JAILCM010000168.1 GCA_024680155.1 Treponema sp. | reverse complement strand
AATCCAAATACAATTCTTTTTGATATTCTTTTTACAGAACCTTCAATTTATGGCCAGAACGATGATGAAGCTTTTGCTGCTGCCGAAAAACGCAGTGGAAAGGTTGTTCAGACAATTTATATTACCGGTGAAGGTCAAAATCAACAAAGCCAGCTGCCGGTTCCTGTTATAAAAGATAACGCGGCACTTTTGGGAAATATCACAAGTCTTATGGATGATGATGATATTATCCGCCGTGGACGACTTGATTACAATTTTAAAGGAACTGTTTACCCAACTTTGGGAACTGCTCCGCTTGCACTTGCCGGCGAAGATGATTTTTCCAATGTTCCGCGGTTAAAAGATGGTTCGGTACTTTTGCGGTACCAGCGTAATCTTAATGATTATATTCCGTATTCAGCATGCGACATTCTTTCTAGTTATGATTCGTGGAAAAAAGGTGAAAAAGGCATTTTTAATCCCGAAGATTTTGAAGATGGTTACGTTTTCATTGCCTATTATGCACCCGGCCTTTTTGATATTTGTTCAACGCCTGTTTCGCAGGTTTTTCCGGGAGTTGGAGTTCATATTACCACACTTGATAATTACTTAACCGACAGTTTTATGAAAAAAGTGCCGGAAGTTCTTGTTTGCGTTTGGTTCTTTTTAATTGCGGCGTTTGGTTCAGCTATTGTTGCATTTGCTTCTTCCCGAAAATCTCAGCAGATTGGCGTAATCTTTATGGCGACAGGCTTTATTTTTGGACTTGCAATTGTAATTGTGCTTCCGTATGCGCTTTTTGTAAAAGGAATCTGGCTTAATCTTGTTGGTGGTGCGTTTACTTTTGTAATTACATTCCTTATTTGCGTTGTATTCAGTTTTGCAGTAGAAGGAAAACAAAAGCGGTTTATAAAAGCGGCATTCAGTCAGTGTCTTTCTAAAGATGTTGTAAATCAGATTATGAATGATCCTTCATCTTTTACACTCGGCGGAAAAAAATACCAGATGTCTGCCATTTTTACAGATATTCGCAAATTTTCATCATTCAGCGAACTTTTAACTGCGGCTCAACTTGGTTCACTTTTAAATTATTATCTTACAATTCTTTCTGAAATTATTATTGACGAACACGGAACCGTTGATAAATACGAAGGTGATGCAATTGTTGCTTTAGTTGGAGCTCCGGTTGAAATGGCTGATCACGCGGAAAGGGCTTGTTCTGCGGCAATCAAAATGAAAAAAGCAGAAGCAATAATGAATCAGGATATTATAAAAATTGCAGCAGGTGAACAGCCGAATGACATGGAAGATGATTTGTATACGGCGTTCAAAATTCTTGTGGCAAATAATAAAACAATTTTTACACGAATTGGAATTAACAGTGGCGAAATGATTGCCGGATATTTTGGTTCAGAAAATAAAAAGAACTACACAATGATGGGAAGTAACGTAAATCTTGCGTCACGACTTGAAGGTGTAAACAAGCAGTATTCAACCGGCGGAATTCTTATTAGTGAACATACCCGTGCTTTAATTGGTGAACGCTTTCTTACGCGAAAATTGGACCGAGTTCGGGTTGTAAACGTAAATACACCAATTCGTTTGTATGAACTTTTGGATGAAGTTGCTTGTGCCGACGAATCTTTTGTAAAATATGCGGCTTGTTGGGATAAAGCAATGGATATTTTTGAAGCCCGTGATTATGCTAAGGCTTTGGAAATGTTCAAAGTTCTTCAGTCAAAATGGCAGGGTGATAATGTTGCTGCGTATTACATTAATTTGATTGAGCGGTTCTTTATAAAAGGAACTTATCCAACAGAAAGTGATGACGCGGGAGTAGCATTTAATCCGGAAGATGGAGTCTTTAAACTTTTGCAAAAATAGTTTAATTGTGTTTGTGGTAATTTTGTTATTGAAAGATAGCAGAATTGATTATGAAAGTTATATTCAGGAGATTTTTATGAGATTTTTTAAGAAAATGATTTTTGCCGTTGTTTTACTGATGGCTGGTTCGTTTGTTTTTGCGGCAGAAAAGCAAGTGATGTATGTAAATTCAAATACTGCAACTCTTAAAAATAAAGCTTCAACATTTGGAAAAACAATTTACACTTTGCGTAATGGGCAGGAAGTTGTACTTATGTCTACAAGTGGCAGCTGGATGCGTGTAACAGTTACAGTCGGCGAAAAAACAATGATTGGTTGGGTAAAAAAGTCAGCTCTTACTAAAAAGAAATCTGGATTAACAAAAATCACAACCGATGCAGATTCAATCTCGCTTGCAGGAAAAGGTTCAGAAAATACATTGGAAAAACCTGTGATTGATGATGAACAAGATGCTAGTACTGTAACAATTGAAACTGATATTGGAAACGAAAAATAAAAAATCACAAAAAACTTGTGTTTGAAGTCGAAGCTTAAATGTTTGGGAATTACTAATTAGGACTCAACTTCAACGTGAGGAATTAAAATCTTTCCATCCTCAAAAAGTGCCGACCATGAATGAATTTCTTTTAATTCTTCTGGTTCGGGCATTTTATGGCAGTACGCAATCAAATCATAATCTTTAAACCTAAAACTTAATCCAGTAGTTGGCGTTTTGTGAAGGTTAATAGAAATTTCATATTTATTCAAAAAATCCAGAATCTCTTTTGCCTGCTGTTCGCAAGAATCGTTAAAGCATATTTCGCATTCCGAATAATCATGAATTGAATCGGTTTGCTTCATGTAAGTTACAAAATTTAGAATATTTTCGTTAAGAGTTTTTTCGTCTCCAAGAATTTTTACTTTATTTCGATATGTGAGTTTCATATTTCCTCTTATATTCTTCGATTGTATTCGTTTTCTTAAAAAATCACAATTAATTGTAATATGACATTTAGTAGGTGTCAAAAAATTTTTAAAAGAAGTTACCCTATATCTAATGACATACAGTAGATGTCGGGAGCTTATGTATAAAAACAAATACAGTGACAGAAACAACATCGCAGGTTTGAACATCAAGAGATTCCGTCTTCAAAAAGATCCCCGATGGTCTCAGAACCTACTTGCAGCAAAATTAGAATTAAATGGATTGAGCGTAAACAAAAATGCAATTCAGCGGATAGAAAGTGGCGAACGCTTTGTAACCGATATAGAACTTAAAGCAATTGCAGAACTTTTGAATGTAAGCGTTGACCAACTTTTAGATGAATCTGTTTATAAATCAAATGAAAATAATAAAGACGATTCTCAAAATTTAGCACCAACAAAAAAACAGGTTCATTACCGCCAACCTTCATCCGGCTACGGTTCCCGAGAAATCGCCGACAATTCTGCCAAAGAAGACGAATAAATGTGATTATTGAATTACCCCCTTATTTTATGCTATTATAAAGCATGAAAGTTGCAATTTTTTTTGGGTCAAAATCTGATAAAGATGTAATGAAAAAGGCAGCCGATGTTCTTTCTGAATTTGGCGTGGATTACAAAGCTTATATCATTTCTGCACACAGAGCCGGTGAACTTTTACGCCAGACAGTTGCTCAGGTTGAAAAAGACGGTTGTAAGGTAATTATTGCTGGTGCCGGACTTGCGGCTGCTCTTCCTGGAGTAATTGCCGGAATGACAACTTTACCAGTAATCGGTGTTCCTCTTGAATGTGTTTCAGACAAATCAAATGGACTTGGTGGAATGGACGCTCTTTTGAGCATAGTTCAAATGCCTCCACAGATTCCTGTTGCAACAGTAGGAATTGGCAATGCAAAAAATGCAGCTTATCTTGCCCTCCAGATTCTTGCATTGGAAGATAAAGTTCTTGCACTTAAGTTGAAGGCTTTCCGCGAAAAGCTTGCAGAAGATGCAGCTGAAAGTGGTTTGGATGTGGAGTTTTAATAAAAGGAGTTTTTGATGGCATCTTACAAAGAATCAGGTGTTGACGTAGAAGAAGGTTACCGCGCGGTAAATAAGTACAAGGAACATGCTAAAAGAACTGCAATTCCGGGGCTTTTGACTGGACTTGGAAGTTTTAATGGTATGTTCGAAGTGCCAAAGGGATACAAAAATCCTGTAATTGTAAGTGGCACAGATGGTGTTGGAACTAAACTTGATATTGCGTTCCAGATGAAAAAATATGACACTGTTGGAATTGACTGTGTTGCAATGAGCGTAAACGACATTTTGTGTTCTGGCGTTCAGACTTTGTTCTTCCTTGATTATGTCGCATGTGGAAAACTTGAAGCCGAAGTTGCTGCCGATTTGGTAAAAGGTGTTGCAGACGGTTGTGTTGATACTGGTTGTGCACTTCTTGGTGGCGAAACTGCTGAAATGCCTGGCTTCTATGATGATGGAAAATATGACCTTGCTGGTTTTGGTGTAGGCGTTGGCGAAAAGAAAGATATGATTACCGGCGAAGAAATTCGTGAAGGTGATGTTCTTATTGGTTTGAGCTCAACTGGCGTGCATTCAAACGGATTCAGCCTTGTTCGTAAGCTTGTTCAGAATTTTGACGATCCATTTGTAATTGATGGAAAAGATACTGGAAAAACAATTGGTGAAGTTCTTCTTACTCCAACCCGCATTTATGTAAAACCTGTAATGGAAGTTCTGGAAAAATACCGCAAGGCAATTCACGGTATGGTTCACGTAACTGGCGGCGGATTCTACGAAAATATTCCACGTATGTATCCAAAAGCAAAAGAAGGCAAAAAGCAGTTGATTTCTGTAATCAAACGTGCAAGTTGGGATATTCCTCCTGTATTTGGTGAACTTATCCGACGTGGTGCCGATTTGGATAGCATTTACAATACATTCAACATGGGAATTGGTTTTGTTCTTGCTGTTTCTGCAAAAGAAGCTGACGCTGTTCTTGAAATGTTCAATGCAAATGCTTCAAAATACCACAAAGATTACTGCCCTGATATGAAAGCTTACAAAATTGGTCGCGTAGAATATGCAAAAGGTGAAGTAAACGGCCAGAAAGACGCAGTTTTTTTTGAGGATTAGGCTAAAATCGAAGAACCGTTAAAAAACGAGCTGCGACAGCGGGTTTGTGGAAGGGCTAAAAATTGCAATGCAATTTTTTTAACGCCCTGCTATTGAACACCGGCCGCCAGCGGCCTTACACATTTTAGGTTTATCGAAAAAATGCCTCAGGTGCGAGACTTGAGAGCACCATTTAAAACTTATACCCAATAAAAAGGGCCTTCAAATCTGCCTTGCCGGTTATGCCGAGCTCGTTGTAGATGTGTGAAAGGTCCTTTTTTATTGCACTTTCGCTTACGTTGTGATTTATTGCAAGTGCTTTAATTGTTGTATTGTTCACGACAATTTCTTTTATGCAGTTTTTCTGGCGGTCGGAGAATTTGTAATCATCAAGATTGATTGTTTCCGGCGATTTTTTGTCGTAGGCATGGCGGAAAAGCAGATTTATACAACCGATTGTGCATAGTGAAAAAAGCGTAATTCCAACATATTCAAAAAAGTTTCGAACGCCATAAGGAATTGCAAGTGCAAGTTTTGCAAGTTCTATTGCAAGGTAAATAATAAGGCGGCGTTTTGAAAAAAGATTGTTCTCCAGCAATAAAAGAATAAAAAGAATAGAGTTTAAAAATATTGCAGTATAGATTTTTCCTGTGTATAGATTTGAAAAAATAAGAAGTTCTAATGCGGCAAAGTAAAAATAATGTTTTGTGTAAAGAAAGAACGTGAGCACGCAAAGAATGATTGCAACGGCAATTGCTGTGTAAGAAATTATATTAGAAAAAGGCAAAAGGCTATCGTATGAAGAGGATGCTGGTTCAAAAAAATCCTGAAAGCCCGCAAAATCGGTTAGAAGATTGAGAATTAGACTGATGGTCAGATAAACAAAGCCAATTATAGCCATTAAGCGGAACGGTTTATCCAGCAACTTTTTATAATTCATAAGCAAATTATACCATATAAAGATGAAAAAGATATTATCTTTATTATCTTTTTCATCCTTTGTATCTTTGTTTTTTTATTTTTTTGCAATTTCTGCTACGCTTGTTACAACTCCGGCGAGGCTTTGCAAATCAGATGGAACAATAATCTTTGTTGCCTGACCGTCAGAGGCTTTTTCAAATGCTTCAAGGCTGCGGAGTTTAAGAACGGCACTGTCCATTCCTGCATCTTTGAGCATTTTAAGACCTTCAGCTTTTGCCTGCTGAACTTCGCGGATTGCTTCTGCTTCACCTTTTGCTTTTTGAATTGCAGCTTCTTTGTGTGCTTCTGCTTCCAAAATCAAAGCCTGTTTCTGACCTTCGGCTTCAAGAATTGCTGACTGTTTGTGACCTTCGGCAATAAGAATCTGTTCACGGCGTTCGCGTTCAGCTTTCATCTGTTTTTCCATTGCTTCGCGGATTGCCTGTGGCGGTTCAATATTTTTAACTTCAACGCGATTTACTTTTATTCCCCATGGATCAGTTGCTTCATCCAAAATAGAGCGCATTTTTGTATTGATTACATCACGGCTTGTAAGAGATTCATCAAGTTCAAGTTCACCAATAATATTACGCAAAGTTGTGGCAGAAAGATTTTCCAAAGCACTGATTGGTTTTTCAACACCGTAAGCGTAAAGTTTTGGATCTGTAATCTGGAAATAAACAACTGTATCGATCATCATTGTAACGTTATCTTTTGTGATTACCGGCTGAGGTGGAAAATCAAAAACCTTCTCTTTTAAGGAAACCTTTTTTGCAATGCGGTCAATAAAAGGCATTTTTACGTGCAAACCAACATTCCAGGTTCCGTGGTAACCGCCAAGACGTTCAATAACGTAAGCATCCGACTGTGAAACAATTCTGATATTTGCGATAATCAGAACCATAATCAAAACTGCAAGAATTGCAATAATAATGTAAACCATTTCTAAATCCTCCTATTTAGGCCGCTGGTGGACGGTCCTTCTAAATTTTTTGAACGTATGCCGTAACGCCGGCAATTTCTTCTATAATGCACTTACTGCCTTCTTCAAGAACAATGTCTTCTTTTACGGCTGCAGTCCATTCCATACCATTGATTTTTACCGAACCTTTTTCGAGTGCTGTGATTTTTTTTGTTACCACTGCAATCTGCCCGATTACGCGCTCATAATTTGTTGCGATTTTTTTCTGATTCAACTTCTTTTTTACAATTGGACGTGTAAAAATCAGAAGAACCAGCGAAAGTACAACAAAAATAATCAATTGTGCATAAAAGGGCAGCGGCGTAAAGGCAAGAAAAACCATTACAAACCCGCTGATTCCAAACCAAATGGTAGTTAGCGAAAGGGTGAGCGATTCAATCACCACGCAGATAATTGTAACCGCGACCCAAACCCAGGGAAGATTATCCCGCAAAACCGAAATAATGCTTTCCATTTCTACCTCCTGTGTAAGACCGTTGTTGCCTTACCACATAATCTAATATACGGCCACATTTCTGCGTACGCAACGGTAACATTGGTCACTTTTGGGGTAACTTTTGTTACTTTTTGGTTATTGCAAAAAAAAATTGCGCTGCTTTTATGGAATTAATTTTTTCTGATGATTTTTTCGTTGTAAAATGCTAAATTATGTTCATGAGCGAAATTAAAACGAGTGGAAAAAAACTTAAAACTGCCGTTCTTGTAAGCGGGGGCGGAACTAATCTTCAGGCTTTAATTGATTATCAGTTTGCACATAGCGGTGAAACTGGAGCGGCGGGTGCTGAAACTTGCCCTTACGAAATTGTTTGCGTAATTGCCGATACAAAAAAAGCATATGCGTTGGAACGTGCGGCTAAGGCTAATATTCCTACAGAAATTTGTTCTCCGTATGCAGTTATGGGCGAAGAAAAAGCAAAAGCGGCTGATCGTGATACAAAAAGACTTGCGGTTTCTAATGCAATGCTTGCGGCTTGTAAAAAATATGGAGCAGAAGCAATTGTTGAAGCTGGATGTCTTACTGTTCTTGCCGGCGACATTATTAAGGAATACGAAAACAAAATTATAAATCTTCATCCGGCCCTTTTGCCAAAATTTGGTGGAGTAGGAATGTGGGGACATCACGTTCACGAAGCGGTAATTGCAGCGGGCGAAAAAGAAAGCGGTTGCACAGTTCACATTGCTGATGGCGGTTGCGATACAGGCCGAATCTTACTTCAGAAAAAAGTGCCGGTTTTGCCAGGTGACACTCCGGATTCACTTTATGAACGAATTGCACCGGAAGAGCACAAGGCAATTGTAGAAGGGCTTTGCATGCTTGCTAAAGAGATTAATTTGCTCTAAAAATTTTAGATTAATTTTATATCTTTAAAGCTGCCATTACCTTGCCGATTGGTTCGTGAATCACAAGATTTGCAATGTTATCGCGGGTGGTGGAGCTTTTATTTATAAGTACAAGGTTTTCTCCGCGGAAGTAATCAATCAGTCCTGCTGCCGGGTAAACTACAAGCGAAGTTCCACCAATAATCAGTGTGTCGGCACTAGCAATAGCTATAACTGCATTATCAATTGTGCGCTGGTCGAGCCCTTCTTCATACAAAACAACATCTGGTTTTATTAATCCGCCGCATTTTGGACAATGAGGTAATTTGTCGGGAGCCTTTTCACTTTCTTCTATTATGTTTGCATCGTAAAATGCGTGACAATCCATACAATAATTGCGCAAAGTACTTCCGTGCAGCTCATAAACTGTCTTACTACCGGCCATTTGATGCAATCCGTCTATGTTTTGCGTTACAATTGCAAGGAGTTTTCCTTTATCTTCCATTTCTGCAAGTTTATAGTGAGCGGCATTTGGCTTAATTCCTTTTGGTAAAAGTTTTGCTCGGTAAAATCTGTAAAATTCTTTTGGATCAGCATCAAAAAAAGAACGGCTTATAATTTGTTCCGGCGGATATTTCCATTCCTGATTGTAAAGTCCGTCCATACTTCTAAAGTCTGGAATTCCCGATTCTGTAGAAACGCCTGCTCCGCCAAAAAACACAATTTTTTTGCTTTTTGAAACAATTTGTTGTAAACTTTTAACAGAATCTGAAAAAGAATCTAAAAAAATTGATTTATCTTCCATAAGTTCAAATAATCCTCCGGTACTTTTTTGCTCATAAAATAAAGCAAATCTGCCGATAAGTAAATTAGTGAAATACCATTTTTTTAAAAAAAGGGGTTCTATATGACTGTTTTAAAAAAATTTTTTGTTGTTCTTTTAGTTCTTGCTGCAATTCCTTTCTGTCTTTTTGCACATGGTCAAGGTGATGTTGAAGATATTGAAGTAAAAAATCTTAACAGCTGGCAGGAAGAATTTGATTTAGAGTCTAGAAAACCTGGTAAATACAATATCATGGTTACGGCAACCGACTTAGGTGGAAACCAGATGATAGAAGGTCCGTACAACCTTTATGTTGATCCTAATTCAGACTTGCCAATAGCAGGTATTACCAACCCATATTCAAATATGCATGTTGTTGGCAACTTGAATATTGTAGGAACTTGTGTTGATGATGATGCTGTAAAATATGTAGAACTTGTTTTTGATGATGATGTAGAACATCCGATTCGTGCAGAAGGAGCTGAATTCTGGTCTTATTATCTTGATACACTCCGTCTTAAAGAAGGTTTTCACACAATTCAGGTAACTGGTTATGATGTAAACGGACTTGCTGGTAAACCGGTAAAAGTTACATGGCAGCTTGACCGTACGCTTCCTGTTACAGAAGTTCATGATAGATCAATGGGTATGCTTGTTCATGGTTCTGTAAACTTTAAGGGAACAGTTTCGGACGGTAACGGAATTAAAGATTTGTATTATTCTGTTGATAACGGACGTTCTTTTGAACTTACAAAAGTTTCTAAAACAAAAGACCCTAATGTTTGTAATTTTAATTTTTCAATTGATACACGAAAATTTGAAGATGGACCTGCAGTTGTATGGTTCAGGGCTCACGATAAAGCTGGTTCAATCGGTTATTATTCATTCCTTTATTTTATAGATAATACAAAACCTGATGTAAAAATTATTAGCCCGGATGATGGAGAAGTGATGAATGGTCAGTTCTCGGTTGCAGGTTACGCAAAAGATACAATTGGTATTGAAAAACTCACCTGGGAATTTGGAGCTGAAAGTGGAGAATTTGAGCTTGTTCCTGGTAACCCTTACTGGTGTGTTTCGCTCGATACTCTTGGTTCAAAAGATAAATCTCGAAAATTCTCAATTCATGCTTTGGATAAAGCCGGAAACAATGTTGATGTAAGCCGAACAATTCAGCTTAATCAGGAAGAAGATAAACCTCTGGTTGCAATTTCTGAACCTGCTGAAGGATTAATTTATAATGGTGATGAACTTGTATTTGTGCGCGGTATTGCAGTTGATGATGATTCAGTTCAGTCTGTAAAAATCCAGCTTGATGGTGGTGAGCCGATTATCTGTTCTACAAAGGGCGTTTTCTATTCACCAGTTTGCAACGCTTCTGAACTTTCTGCAGGTACACACAAAATCAGCGTAGTTGGTGTAGATGTAAACGGAATTGAAGGAAATCCTGTAGTACGAACAATTACTTCAAAAGGAATTGCACCTTTATTTACAGATGCCAAAATTTTAAAAGGAAAAGAAGCTTCTGATTTTACAAACGGAATGGAAATTCACCCAGAAAGCGGTTCTACTTTCTCTGTAAATGTTTCATCTTCAGTTGGAATAAAAGCAGTTCAGTCTAGCATTTCGTGGGGAAGCGGAACTCCAATTACAAATGAAGTTGTTCTTAAAAATCCTACATCTTATACTTTCTCGGTTCCAATTGCTCCAGATTTTCCAAAAGGATTAGTTACTGTTTCTCTTAAAGCAATTGATACAATTGACCGCGAAGCAAATTACAACGCTTATATTTATGTAACAAATACTTCTATTGTAAAAAATGATGATCCAATCATCGTATTCTCAGATAGTACTGTTGCAGAAGATGGTTCAATTATTTCTGATCCAAGCTTCCTTGTAAGCGGTTATTTAATTGGTGGAAATGCAGTTTCTGTAGAAATTGTTCCGGAAACACCATTTGCAACTGCAAGTCTTAAGGGAAATCAAATCATCCTTACTCCACAGCGAGATGCAATTGGAAGTTCTGAACCGGTTGTTGTTCGTGTTGTAACAGATAAAGAAATGACAATCGATAGCCGCGAGCTTGTATTTAAATCTGATAAAGCAATTCCAAAAATCAGTCTTTCGGGCTATTCAGAAACTAAAGCTGCCGATGGAAGATCTGGTTCTCTTGCATTCGATGGTTCTGTAACATGCCAGACAGGTGTTGGTTCAGTAAAATATAGAATTCTTGGTGCAAAATCAGATATTAAAAATGGTGTAGTTGCCGCTGCAATTAATGAACCAATTCCAGATTTGAGCAGAACAGTAGAACTTGATGAAGAAGGAAAATTCTCTTTCACTGTTTCTACAATGTCTTATGAACCTGGAATGTATGTTGTAGAAATTGTTGCAGAAAGTGCCGGTGGGAATAAGAGTGCAAAAGCTGCTGCATTCAGTCTTGTTCCAGAAATTGAAGAAGTAAACGGTAAAATGCCTGCCGCAAAAGCTCCAATGATTAGCTGGCTTGATGGATTTGACGTTTATGCAGTTGCAACTTATCAGGGCGAAATTGATACAAACTTTGCTGTGTTCCCTCGTTCACAAATGGCAGAAGGTCCAAACGCTCTTAACTGGACGGTAACTCCTGTAGAAACTGCAAAACCTGTTGCTGGAAAATACACTGCAAGTAAAGACCCAACTTTGTCTGCAAACATTGCTTTTGTAAATGGTGAAACTTACTACAGCGGTAAGCCTGTATTTATTAATCATGCAACAAAAGACGCAGGAAAAGTTACTCTCTATATTGATACTGGAGCGGTAGTTAATTCAGTTACATACGAAATTTCTGGAGACGAAGTTCCTGGTGGAGATGTAACTCAGACCGGTAGCGTAAAACTTACAAAACCAGCACCTGGTGAAACAAGATGGATTGTTGATATTCCACTTGGAAATCTTCCTTCTCGAATGACAACAATTAAAGCAACTGTAAAAGCTGGTTCACTTGAACAGGTTGTAAGCGGTTCAATCATGGTTATCCGCGAAAATCAATATGTAAATGATGAAGAAAAACTTTACGGTTTTGCTGGAATTGGTACAAACTACGATTCAAACAACGGAAACTGGGTATTGCAAGATGGTTCAAAATATATGTTCTATGCAAATTACAATGGACCTCTTGATGTAACTCTTGATCCACCAGTAGAAGGCCTTGATGTTCAGGTTGATGGAAAATTCATCACAATCAGCGCAAATAAAGACGGTTCTTACAAAGATATAGTTGTAAATGTAAAAGACCGTTTTGAAGTTGTTCATCCATCTGAACCAATCAGTTTCCTTTCTGACTCAATGGGACCTGAAATTAACCTTCTTACACCAGCAATGTACGAATGGGTAAATGATTACGTTAATCTTTCGGGAACAGTTGCAGATGAACAGGGCGTTCGCAGCGTTGAATATTCTTTAGATAATGGCGAAACCTGGGAATTCTTTGATGTTAATTCAAACGAAAATTCAAGTGGTGTCACATTCTCTAAAGATGTTGATATTATTAAACACGAAGACGGACTTTTGGAAATTGACATTCGTGCTACTGATAATGGCGGACATATTGCACAGGTTCGCGCTGCTTGTCATAAAGATGTTACTCCACCAGAAGTTTCTGTTGTAGTTCCTTTGGAAGAAGATGTTGTAAATGGTCAGAATCTTGTTGTATTCAAAGTTAAAGACAACGGTTTATTCAAAAAAGCTGAATATATGACTCCTGTTTCTGAAGATTCATCGGACGGTACAGAAGGAATTCGTTCAGAAATTGAACTTGCACCACTTGTTTCTACTTTTGTTGGTACAAACGACAAACCAATTGATGCCGCAATGTCATTCATCTTTACTGATGAAGCAGGAAATGAAGCTCATATTAATTCATGGAATTTCTCAATTGATAACGAACTTGACCTGCCTCGTGCTGAAGTTCATGTTCCTGCAGAAATGGAAGTTATAACCCGCGACTTTACAATTTCGGGCGTTGTTTACGATGATGATGGCGATGCAGATATTTTCTATAAGATTGATGACGCTCCATTTACTCAGCTTGAACGCGGAACAAGTTTTGAAATTAAAGTTCCACTTGCAACCATGTCCGATAACGAACATTCAGTTACAGTTTATGCAGTGGATGTAAACGGTGTTAAGGGTGAAGAATTTACACGAACATTTAGAGTTTCTTTGGAAGAACCAAAGGGCGAAATTGTTTCTCCTACAATTGATCTTTCTGTTCGCGGACTTGTAGATATTCTTGGTGTAGCAAGCGATAAAAACGGAATTGGCAGAGTAGAAGTTTCTCTTGATAACGGTAACAGCTATAACGAAACTGAAGGTACCGAAGAATGGAAATATACTGTAGATACCCGCGTAATTCAGGGTGGAACACAGGTTGTATTCTTGCGAATTACCGATAATTATGGAATTACAGGTCTTTATTCAAGTTTGATTAATATTGATAACAAAGCTCCTGATATTTCAGTTGATTTGCCGCTTGATGATTCTTCTACAGATGGTCAGCTTGTATTCTCTGGTTATGCTTATGATAACGTTGATGTTACAAAACTTTATGTAACAATCAGAAATATGGAGCGTACAAGTGATGCAATCATAAAAGATCTTAAGGTTGACCGCATTTTGAGCGAAGTTGTTGATTTGCGTGACCTTCCTGATGGTCTTTATAACGTTGAAATTACAGGTGAAGATAATGCTGGTAACAAAACAAATGTAAGCCGCAACATTCACCTTGAAAAAGAACGTCCGGTTGCAACTGTTGATATTTTGTATCCTTTGAACGGTGAACATAAAAATGGTGTATTCAATATTTATGGTCAGGCTGATTGTGAAACTGTAGTAACAATTAAGTCAATGCGACTTTATATTGACGACAAATTTATAAAAGAAGAAGAACTTTCTGATTCTGGCTTCTTTAAGTTTGCAATGGAACCTCCAGAGATTGTAAATACTGGTGCTGCTGATGAAGATGGAAATCCTATTTACAAACAGGCTGGCGAAATTATAGATGGTGTTCACACTTACCGTGTAGATGCTGTTCTTACAGATGGACGACAGTTCCCTTCTAATACTCAGACTATTACTTACAAAGCCGCTGGTCCTTGGATTACAATGGATAACTTTATCTATGGTGATTTTGCGGTAAAACGCCCTTGGATGCGTGGTCGTGCTGGTTATTCACAGGATCCTGCAGAAGTTGAATTCTGTAAGACAAAAGAAGCAACAAAAGACGATAAAGAAAAACTTAATGCAAAACAAGTTGCTCATATTGATATAAGTTTTGATAACGGAAAGACCTTTACACCAATTAGCGAAGGTGCAAAATCTAACTGGAAATATCGTATTGAAAACGAAGATTTGCCAGAAGGTTATCAATACATGCTTTTGCGTGCCGTTATGAAAAATGGAGAAATTGCAGTTGAACGTACAATTGTTCAGATTGATAATACCCGTCCAACTATTAAGTTGATTGCTCCTTCAAACGGTGGACGCTACAACCAGACACTTGAAGCCTCTGGTCTTACAAAAGATGATGTTGGTCTTGACGATGTAACCGTTACTTTGCGAAAAGGTGACAAAGCATCTTACGAAATTCCATCATTTATTCAGGGCTTGTATGTAGACTTCCAGTTCTGGGGTGAAAGTTTGTGGGAACTTGGTGCAGGTATTACCTTCTTTGATGATAACGTAAAACTTCAGGCTCAGATTGGTTCTTACACCGAAAATCAGTACTCAAAAATGGAAACAAACTTAGGCAAGGCGCTTACCGAAATGCGTTTTGGTGGATTCATTGCTGGTGGAAAACTTATTGCAAATATAGCGGCATTCCCATTCAGTTACTTCCTTGGTCGTGACTGGGATTGGCTTTATGCAAATGTTGGACTTGGTGCTCAGTTCTCATGGTTCTCTAACAAGAAGCAGGTTCTTCCAGCCCTTTTGCTCCAGCTTGAATTCCCTAGAGTTGTTCGCCACGAAGCTACAATGTTCAGTGCATTCTCATTCTATGTAGAAGGTGCGTTGTGGTTCATTTCTTCGGACGTTGAACTTAAACTTGATGAAGTTCTTGTTCCTCAGATTGGTTTTGGTTTGCGAGCAAATATATTCTAATTCAATTTAGCTGATTTATTTGTACGACTGTAAGTTGATTTTTATGGAAAGAGGATTTATGCAAAACTGTAGAAAAAGCGTGCTTGTGATAGTAGTTTTTTTTGCGTGTTTTTGCGTGAATCCTCTTTTTTGCATGGGACGTGCACCAGAAAATCAAAGCGAAAATGATGATAATTCCCAAAGACTGAGTGGAACAACTTTTGATGGCGATGTTTCTGAAAATCCTGCTTTCTCCGATTCTGAAAATCTGGAAGATAGTAATCTGGAATTTCAAAGATTTTTGCAGGAACTTTGGGCGTTAGAAGATAACGAAGAAGCTCAAGATGAACTGCTTTTTGAAGCTTTAAACGAACTTGAACCCGTGTTTGAAGCAAAAGATGAAAATCAGTTTTCAAAAATTATAAAAAAATATTCTAAACAAAGTATTTACCCAGTTGTCGAAGACTATTCCAAAAAACAAATCAATCGGCTTATAATAGATAATGAAATTGGTTTTGTTTTAGCGGCTCTTTATACGCTAATTGATACAAATATAGATGCTTCTTTTGAAGACGAAGAGGCAATAGAAATGTATTATACTATTTACGAATCCTACGCTTTACAAAAAAGGGCAAAATCGGTACGGTAGGTTCATATTAAGATTTTATTGGGTTTGAAGAAAGATTTGGAGGAACGGATGAAATTAAAACTTCTTATATTGACTTTACTTTTTGCAGTTTCATTGGTGCCAGGAACAGTTTTTGGAACTCTTTTTGCGCAGCCAGTAGAACCGCCTGTTGAACCTCCTGTTTTTTCTGATCCAAATCAGCCGGAACTCCAGCATGATGGACTTGTGGACGGGGAAGAATTTAATGCAGTTCAAAAACTTCTTACTCGTGCAAACAACGCTTATGAAATGAATCTTATAGACGACGCATATAAATTTGTAAATGGTGCACTCAAAATTGATGAAGATGATGCAAGCGTAATTTATTTTGCCCGTCTTATTTATGCAAAAAAACTTGAACAGTTACGAACTTTTTATAACGCAGAAGATTTTATAGAAATTCAGGCAAATTTGGAAGAATTTGAAAATCTTTCAGACGCACAGATAAAAAAACTTGTTCGCCTTGTAGAATTGAGCCAGCAGCCAAAAGATTCTTCTCCGTTTGAACGAACAATAATTTCTATAATTCTTGCTGTTGTAATTTTAATCACTTTTGCAGGCGTTATTTTTATGCTTTTCCTTATGATTTTAGTACGCAAAAATATGAAGCAGCAGAGGGAATTCCAGGAACAGTATCTTACAAATTTCAAACATCTTATTGCAGCGCAGAAAAGTTATCTTTCTATTGGTGGACTTTCCGATTTATATACCGAAAATTTAAAACTTGCTGGCGTTTCAACCTGGGATAGTGCAAAAGCTCTTCCAAATGTAGATTTTTCTGATGAAGATTTGGCAGAATTACGCGAATATGCTGTAAAGTGCGAATCTCTTGGTGCAAAAATTGATGAAATAAGTGGCCGCAAAAATAATTCAAAAAACGTGAGCGAATTGGTGTACAAACTTTCTATAATGTTAGGGCTTCCACAGGGAATGGCAATGCTGAATTTCTGTGCCGCAATGGTGTACGACGCAGGATTTTTGGGAATGGCCCCAGATCTTCTTACTGCTTCCGATTTAACCGAAGAACAGTGGGAAGCTTTAAAGAGTCACGTTAATCTGGCAGATAAGTATCTAGATTTTGTTCCTAAAAAATACTGGAGCGTTTTTGATGATGCTGCCAAAAAACACCACGAAAATATGGACGGAAGCGGTTATCCTCACGGGCTTAAAGGTAAAGAAATTCCGCAGATTGCAAGACTAATCCGTGTTGCCGAAACTTATGTTTCACTTTCAAGTAAACGAAATTACCGCGAAACTTTTGATAAAGAAACTGCAATTCAAACATTAAAAGAGCAGCCTCAATTCTACGATCCAGCCGTAGTAAATATGCTCGATTCGATTGTATAGATAGTAATCTTAGGGCAAATTTCTGCCGATAATAAGAGCATGATTATTGTAAGTATCTTGCTTTTATTGTTTATTATGACTCCGGCCGTTGGAGCACAGGAGCTTAATCCTTTATATCAATTACCCGAAAGAATCAGCGAATCAGAAAGTGATTCAATTTATAATTCGTTTTTAGTAGGCTCTGATTCGGGACTTTATAAAGTAACAAACACAAACAGAGTTTTCCCACTTTGGACAGAGGCTCGCGTAGACCAGATTCTTCAGGTAAAAATTCCAAACAAACTTGGAGTTGTTACAGACGGATTTTTGCTTCGTACTCAAAAAGGGCTTTTTTATACCGACAACCTTAAAACTTTTGAAGAACGCGATAACGGCCTTCCATTCCTTACAATTAAAAAATACGAAGACGGAAAAGCAACTTTAGTAAAACAGATTCAGGAATTAAAAGATTTATGCGTAAACCCAATGAACAATCAGGAAATGGTAACCGCAACCAAAGACAACGTGTATTTTTCGCGTGACGGCGGACTTTCATGGAAAAATATTGGTTCAACCAGCGCATACACTCCGGGAATTAAGGCAGTTGCAGTTGCAAGTGTAAATTCTACAAATGGAACTCAGCCAATCGTTTTTATGGCACACGCAATTTACGGCTTTTCTTATTGCTACCCGAATGCTTCAAAAATCACCTGGAACGATGTTTCTGCCGGTTTTGAAATAATGCAGTCATTAACTTCACCGGACGAAATTGCAGATATAATGCCAATTTTGCGTACAAATGCCGACGGTTCACAACATCTTGAAGTTTACGTTTCTCAAACTTATTTGCCGCGCATTTACCGCTACGATTTACAGCAAAAAAAAGGAATTCTTGTTTATAAAGGTACCGAACCAGTTAATGTAATAGACGGACTTACAACAATCGACAACGTTTTGGTTTATTCAACACTGGAACGACTTGGCTCGCTGGATCTTGATTCACTCGAAAATCCGGGAGTTCCAAAGCAGCTTAAAAATTGGGAAAAAGCATTTTCTGCAGTGCCGGGAATGACAAATACAGCGTGGGTTCCAAAAGCTTCAAGCGGATTTTCAAAAGGCATTTTGCTGAACGAACTTTGGCTTTTGTACCCAGGAACAATCAATTCTCCTTATGCCGAAAAAGCTGACGGTAAAAAAAGCATTTACGCTTCTGCCTACCAGTGTCGAACTCAAGATGGAATTAATAAATTCAAAAAAATTGTAAAAGACCGTAATATGAATAGCATCGTAATCGATATGAAAGATGACTACGGTTATTTGCGTTACGATACAAAAAATCCAATGCTTCTTGAAAAAGGTGCAATTTCAACTTATGCCGTTGACCTTGACCACTTTATAGAAGAATTCAAAAAAGACGACATTTATCTTGTTGCACGAATTGTTACTTTTAAAGACCGAACGCTTACAAAATATCAGAACGGAAAATATGCAGTTTGGGACAGCCGTTTGAATAAACCTTGGGTTGGAATTAAAGGCTACGAAGATGTAAAAGATGAAGACGGAAACGTAACCGGAAAAAATACGCTCTATTATGATGAAAACTGGGTTGACCCATATTCAGAAGAAGTTTGGGAATATAATGTAGAAGTTGCAAAAGATTTGATTGCACGTGGTTTTGACGAAATCCAGTTTGACTATATAAGATTTCCGACTGATGGAACAAATTTAAGCAATGCACAATACCGCTGGAAAAATGCCGGCATGGATAAAGAAAGTGCGTTGATTTCGTTTTTGTCGTATGCAAGGACAAATATAGACGCTCCAGTTGGAATAGACATTTACGGAGCAAACGGCTGGTACCGCAGTGGAACCCGCACAGGTCAGGATGCAGAAATGCTTGCAGAATACGTTGACGTTATAGGACCAATGTTCTATCCAAGCCATTTTGAGCAGTCATTTTTGAATTATCCGCCTTATGCCGACAGAACTTACCGCATATATTATTACGGAACCTTTAGAAATACAGTTTTGTGTCGCAACCGTGCAATTATTCGTCCTTGGGTACAGAGTTTTTATTTGAATGTAAGTTATGACCGCGCCTACTACGATTCATCTTATATAGAAAAAGAATTCTTTGGAGTTCGCGATTCTGTAGACCGTGGTTATATGTGCTGGAATAATTCCGGTGAATATGGAGTAACACCAGCCGATGTTGGTCCCGACGCTCCTTTTACTGGAAACGCAATGGAAGCAAGCGACAAATTTAGAAAACCTGCTATCGGTACAAGAATGCGCGGCCTTATAGAACAGAATAACGACCTTTCGGTTTTAGACAGCATTTTGCGCCAGTATCAGGACGAAGAAATTGTAGAGCCGGAAGTTACAACAGAACGCTCATTCTTCCCATTCTTGCAGGTAGCACCAAGATGACACCGAATCAGTACACGCCCGAAGAACCCATTTCCTCAATTGCAACCGCCCTTGCACCCGCAGCCCTTGGTATAATCCGTGTTTCGGGTAAAAATTGCATAGACCTTGTAAGTAAAGTTTTCAGCCGCCCAAAAGCATTGTTGGAAGCTGCTGGAAATACGTTGGTTTACGGGTGGATTTTGGATAAACAAAAAATTGACGAAGTTATGCTTGCAGTCTATCGCGCCCCAAAATCTTTTACCGGCGAAGACATGGTTGAAATTTTCTGCCACGGAGGTCCGGCTGTTGTAACTGCAATTCAGAACTTGATGCTCAAAATCGGATTCAGGCAGGCAAACCGCGGAGAATATACTTTCCGTGCGTACATAAACGGCAAAACCGACCTTACAAAAGCTGAAGCAATCAAAGAAATTATAGATTCACATACTGATGTTTCGCGCTCGCATGCTGCAGGCCGACTTTCTGGAAGCCTTTACAAAGAAATTGATTCAATCAAAAAACTGATTGTAGACACTCTTGCTGCAATCGAAGTTGAAATTGAATACCCGGAAGACGAAGAAACAATTGCCGACAGTTTTGACCGCAAAGATATCGAAGAAGCAATCAGCCGTCTGCAAAGTCTTGTAGATTCGTGGAAAAGCGAAAAACTATACCAGGATGGAGCTCGCGTAGTTTTAGCTGGCCGTACAAATGCCGGAAAATCTTCGTTGTTCAATGCAATTTTAAAAGAAGAACGCGCAATTGTAAGCGATATAGAAGGTACAACCCGCGACTGGCTCGAAAGCTGGGCAAGCATAAACGGTATTCCAGTCCGCCTTTTCGATACAGCAGGTCTCCGCCAGACCGACGATGTAATTGAAGCAAAAGGTGTAGAAATCAGCCGCAATTTAGCCCAGGATGCCGATTTAGTTTTGTATCTTGTGGATGGTACGAGCGGGCTGAATGAAGAAGATAAGGCGTTTGTAGAGAATTGTAAGGAACCGTTGATTGTAGTTTATACTAAGTGCGACTTAGCGAAACAAACTTCTACAGAAGGTTGCACTATTTCTTCCAAAACTGGAACTGGCATGGCGGAACTTTACGCGCAGATTACAAAAATCCTTACTTCCGGCACTGCGACCGAACGCGAACAGGCGGGACTTGGTTCAGCACGACAAAAAGAAGCGGTTGCCGAAGCGTTGGAATGTACAAAACACGCCCTTGTTTCGGCTGACGACAATTATACTTTGGATGCGGTCGTTCAGGATTTGGAAGACGCTCTCGATGCTCTTGGCGAAGTTACCGGCGACGTTACCCCCGACGATGTTTTGGGCAGTATTTTTGCTAATTTCTGTGTTGGAAAATAATTTCGTAAAAAGTAAAATTTAAATAAAATTGTTATTTCCCTTAACCCTAAAAAATCTATATATTTATTATATATAGAAAAAAAAATTGCATAAAAATGCAAAAAAGTGAGGATAGGGAATGGCTGTTGTCAGTTTAAAAGATGTTCACAAATTGTACCCGCTGGGTAAACAGAAAATTGAAGCGGTAAAAGGCGTTTCATTTGATATAGAAAAAGGCGAGTTTGCCGCAATTTCGGGACCGTCTGGTTCTGGTAAATCTACAATTCTTAATATGATTGGTTTGATTGACCTTCCAAGTTCTGGTTCGATTATAATTGGCGGAACCGATGTTTACGGCGGAGTTGATCTTGCTGATGCGGAAGTTACAAATACACGCTGGACAAGTTCTGGCAACGAGGAAGATAAAAAGAAGAAAATCCGAAAAACTATTCCTAACAAATTGGATAAGCGAATAACTTCTTTGCGTCGTTCTCATTTGGGATTCATTTTCCAGACATTCAACTTAATTCCAGTTCTTAATGTTTACGAAAATATTGAATTTCCACTTTTGCTTGAATCAAAAGACCCAAATTCAAAAAGTCCTGTAGATGATTTTACAAAGGCTCAAAAAGAAGAATGGGTTAATTATTTAATAGAAAAAGTTGGTCTTACCGACTGGAAAAATCACAAGGCAAC
>JAILCM010000163.1 GCA_024680155.1 Treponema sp. | reverse complement strand
TGCACAGGCTAATTCACAGACACAATCTGTATTGGCACTCTTGCAATAGTTTTTTTCATTATCTGTCACAGAGATTTCTGGATGTCATCTTTATGACAGATGGTTACTTAGAAGGGGTGCGCCCCCCTTCTAAGTTTTTTTTCAGGGAGGAAAACAAAATTCATATTTTTTGAATTTTGTGAATATAAGGAGGAGGACCTATGAATACAATTCAAAATTCAATGGTTCAGGCAATGGATGGCCAGATTCTCTATACACCTGCAGCTGTTAAAGAAAAAAAATCAACATCATCATCTGCAGTACAAACAACACCTATTACTCCTAATGGAGCACAGGTTGCTCAAAATATTGAACAGAATTTAGCTGAAACAAAGGCAGACACTCAGCAACTCCAGAAAATGTCCGAAATTGTAAATGGAAGAAAACTTCAGTTTACAGTTAATAAGGAATTAAAAACGGTTGTTGTAACTGTCGTTGATTCAAGCACAAATCAGGTGGTTAAGGAGATTCCTTCTGAAGATATACAAAAATTAAAATTGAGAATCAGAAAAGCCATTGGCAATATTTATGATAATTTAGTTTAGTTTTTGTATTTCAGAATAAATTATGGCCGGAATAAATATACCAGGTGTAACTGACCAATATAAGACCAACGAAACAGTTGAAAAACTTATGCAAATCGAGCGCATTCCGTTAACAAGGGAACAGAAGCTGCTCGATGAGTATAAGGCACAGAAAGATGCCTGGCGTGAAATAAATAATCAACTTACCTCACTACGCGATAGTACAAAAACTTTGTACTCATACGAAAATCCATTTAATAGTAAAATAACTTCATCAACTGACGAATTTGCAATAACCGCGGAAGCTTCAAGAAGCGCAGATATTCAATCATTTAAAATTGACGTAATTCAACCAGCAACTGCTGACCGTTTTTTATCTAGTGAATTAGACGCAGACTACAAAGTTCCACAGGGAACATACATATATAAAATTGGCGAAAAAACTGTAACTTTAAATTGGAAAGGCGGAAGTATTAAAGATTTTTCTAACGCAATCAATAAAAGAAGCAATAATATTGTAAAATCAATGATTATCGGTTCAAGCGGCGGAAAAAGAACTCTTCTTATAGAAGGATTAATTACAGGAAAAGAAAATAAACTGATTTTTGAAGGTGACGCTAAAACTTTTGCAGAATCAAGCGGAATGATTTCTTCTGTAAAAAACGATACTATAAAATTTGGTTCTGCTAAAAACGAATTTTCAAATGTTCAGCCGGTTCAAAAAGCGCAGACCAGAATGCCATCTTTGTCTTTAAATTCAGTAAAAGTTTTGGAAGACGGTGTAAAAGTTAGTCCACGTGGAGCTTATCAGGTAAATATTCCACAACAGGCAAAAAACAAGCAGAATCTTCATCTTACGTTTAATATAAAAGCAGAAAATGTTCAGGATATAACAGAAGAACTGAATAAAATTCCAGAAGAACCAATAATTCCAGAAGCAGGATTTGCGGAATTCGGCGGAATCACAATTTCAAATTCAAGTTCCAATACCCTGCTCCCACATTCAAATATAAAAAATTCAGTTCCTCTTGAACCAATAAACAGCCGCGATGTAATTTATGCAGTAATGGAAGACGGTTCAGAAAAATTAATCAGCTATTCGGATATATATTCAGAAAACGGTGAAAAAATAGATATAGATTTATCGCAATACAAAGGCATAAAAGCAATTGCAATAAAAAATGAAAACACAGCTGCAGAACTTACAGTTTCGGAAATTACAGCTTATAATCCGGCAGAAAATGCAGGCTATGTTCCAAATCATGCAGTTTCGGTAGCTGATGATGCAATTATTAAATATGAAGGAATTACAATCACCCGACCTTCCAACGAAATTGACGACGTAGTTCCCGAAATAAAACTTACGCTCCACGAAAAAACCGAAAAAACTGCCACAATTTCTGTAAAACCAGATAAAGAAGCTTCAAAAGATGCACTAATCAATTTTGTGGGAAAATACAATCAGGCAGTTGGAAAATTAAACGTACTTTCGCAGGCTAAACCTGAAATCATTGAAGAATTGGATTATCTTAGCGATGACGAAAAAGAAAAATTGCGTGAGCAGCTTGGAATGTTCCAGACAGATTTTTCTTTGAGCAGTATAAAAGGAAATATGCAGTCAATTCTTGCGGCAGGATATTCTTTTTCGGATGATGCAACTGTTACAATGCTTTCGCAAATTGGAATTGGTACAAATGCAAGCGGATTTACAGGAACTTATTCACAAAGCAGATTGCGCGGCTACCTTGAAATTGACGAAAAAAAACTTGATTCTGCACTGGAAGCAAATCTTGATGATATAAAAAATATGTTTGGTTACGATTCAGACGGCGACCTTATAATTGATTCGGGAATTGCATTTAAATTAGACAAGCAGCTTACAGCATATACACAAACCGGTGGAATTCTTGCACTAAAAACTTCTACGCTCGACACAAAAATCAAGAGTTCAGAAAACAAAATTTCTAAACTTGAAGAACAGATGAACGACAAAGAAGCTGAATTGCGTGGAAAATACAGCTCTATGGAAGGAACTTTGTCAAGTTTGGAAAATCAGCAGAATACAATTTCAAATTTTACAAGACAAAACAATAAACAGTAATTTTTCAACGATAAAAAAAATTGTAACTAAAATTGTAAATCTAAAATCAAGATGCTAATTACACACTAAAAATTTGCCGATAATTTTTTAGTAAACTTTGGAGAAACAAATGGTAACAATTTTTGTAAATGGAAATCAGATTGACGCACAACTTGAAGACGAAAAAACAATTGGCGACGTATTAAATTCTTTTGAACAGACTTGCGAAGCTAATAATGCAGCTGTAATTGGAATTTGTATAAACGGAAAAAACATTACAGCAGAAATTTTTGATGAAGAATCTGCAAAACCAATTCCAGAAGAATGCCGCTTTGATTTTTCAGTAGTGACAGAACAGTCTATAAAAGATTCATTCTCTACCCTTTCAACTCTTTTTGATCAGCTTTCTAAAAAAATGGAAGAAATTCCTGTTGAACTTCAGAACGGTAAAAATTCACAGGCAATTGAATCTATAAAGAATCTTGCAGACAGTATTGACGAATTCTGCCATATTGCAGCGCTTGCATCTTTATTCCCAGAAACTTTTACTAACACAAGCATTGACGGTAAAAATTTCAAAGAATTCTTTGCTGATTTTTCACAGATTTTGCTTGATTATGAACAGGCTCTACAAAATAACGACACGGTTCTTCTTGGAGATCTTTCGGAATACGAAATTTGCCCAAGATTAGTTTCAATTTCGCAGGCTTTAAAAGCAATGTAGGATTTGTAAAATTTTTACGTTCAGGAGGTGACTATGCTTATATTTTTTCTGATTTTAGCTGTAATTGCAGTTATAGTTGCCGCAACTTGGTTTATTATAAGAGCCGTTTCAAATTATCATCATTCCGAAAAATTCATTCAAAAAGAACGCACAAGACCAACTACAGTTTCGGATGTAAAGATTTTAACGAAAGAAAACAATATTCCTCAGGAATTTGAAAAACCATTCTATGAGCTTTGCCGTGACAATCAGGTTCCTAATATCCGCTTTTTTATAAAAGATGCACTTGCAGTAACAGAACTTTTAAAAAAGCAATATTTTAAACTAAAGGAACAAAAAGCTTCGGCACAGGAAATAAATGACTTTTTTAATTTGCAGTACAAAATTGAACAGATTACGGCAAAAACTAAAAAATTACGTCATACAAATCAGATTCCAGAAAATTCAATTGTATTTTTTATAACTCCACAAGGTGAACAGCATCCTTTTACACTTGCAAAAAAAAGTAAAGAAGCCTTTTATCTTGAAATTCCTGAATTCTGGGTTACTAAAAAACATCAGCCGGAATTATTACAGAGAAACCGCTACATTTATAAAACAAATGACGGAATTGCTTACAATTTTGTTTCACGACCAATCCGCTACGAAAAAACTCCTGAAGGAACAAATTACATGCTCGTTGCTCATAGCGAAAAACTTTTTGCAGAATTACAGCGACACTATAAACGAGAATTTCTTAATGCAAAGTGTTTTTTTTCGGCAATAAAAATCAATTCTGCAGTACCGGAAGATTCAGACGAAAGATTTATTTTTTCTGACAAAGAGTACAACGGAATTCTTACAAATATTTCGGGAGGTGGATGCTGTATAAAAACATCACTTCCAATAAAAGAAAAACAGCATATAAATGTAAATCTTAGTTCACTTGGTATAAAAGAAACTTTAATCGGATTAATCAGGCGAACACGAAAACTACCAGACGGATTTTTTGCTCTCCATATTCAATTTATTGAGTTTACGCTGGAAACGCAAAATAAAATTCTTGCTTATGTATATAAATACGAGCTATAGTTTGTATTTATAATTAATCTAAAATAACGCAATATGATTTTTTTTAACTAGTTGCGTACTAAAATAAAATTAGGTATTATAAGAGATATGAAGGTACTAGAATTAAAGGACTTGAAACGTGAAGAAGGACAGATTTTTTATCTGCGAAAATACACCTGTGATGCAGTTCTTGAACTTCCAACAAATACAGAAAATACTCCAATTTTCTTTACAATAGAAACAAGCCCTATCGGTGAAAAAATCATTGAACTTTCATTCTTAAAGCCACTTAATTATCCTCTTCTTCCTGTAAAAAAGGCAATTCTTTCTTTTATTTTGGATGAAGAGAATGCGGGAAAACTACCTTGCTAACCTTTACAACAAAAACTCCAGAAGAAACCATAGAACTTGGCGTACGTATTGGCAAAAAATTACAAAAAGGTGATGTTATTGCCATGCAGGGAACACTTGCAGCCGGAAAAACAACAATTACAAAAGGAATTGCACAAGCTCTTGGTATAAATGATACAATCACAAGCCCTACTTTTTGTCTTATAAGCGAATATTACGGAAAAATGCCTCTTTACCATATGGACGTTTACCGACTTGAAGGTACAGAAGATTTTATAAACCTTGGTACAGACGACATGATTTACGGTGACGGCGTAAGTATTATTGAATGGAGCGAAAAAATAATGGACGAACTCCCAGAACGCACAATAATTCTTAATATTCAGCCACAGGAAGACGGAAGCCGCATTATCACTCTTGAAAACTGGAACAACGGCGATATTTAAAATTTTTTCAATCTAGAATATAATCATTTAGCGATATTTCGCGCATTTTGGGGATTCTAATATGAAAGCACTTGCAATTGACGGAGCAGTTTCAAAACTTACAATTTCTGCAAAAAATGATGATAAAACATGTACACTCATTCTTGATATTGGAATGAAGCAGTCAGAAAATATTGTTTCTGCAATTGAGCTTGTTCTTAATAAAGTTGAACTTAAAGCTACAGAACTTGAATACCTTGCACTTTCCAACGGTCCTGGGAGTTTTACAGGATTACGACTTGCAATTTCTGCATTAAAGGCAATTCAACTTGCTTCTGGGGCTGCTTTGTATGGAATTTCTTCTTTAAAAATTTACAGCTATGAGTTTAAGGATTTTGGTCTTCCAGTTTTGAGCGGAATTGATGCAAATAAAGGCTGCTGGTATGCAAATTTGACGGACTTTACAGAAAGCGGAAGCAAACCGGGCACAAATTGTAACGTCGGAGCCGGGGCTGCAACAAACCTTTGCAGTAAAGAAGTTCTTTGTGACGGCGATCATCCTGTAGAAAAAGTTCTTACCGCAGTACAAAATTACAACAAACTGATTGTATGCGGACCAGATTCAGAAAAACTTGCCGCACTTATAAAAGATAAACTTCCGGCAGTAAAAACACTTACTCCAAAAGTAAAGATTATTCCAACCGATGCTTTATTTGCCATTTTGGAAGAAAAGATTGCCGCAGGAGAACCACCATTAAAAGATTTTGACGGCCCTGAATATTTACGTGCAAGCGAAGCAGAACAGAAGCTTACAGAAAATAAATAGAATAAGATACTTGGGTAGGCAGAATAAACTAAAATCTATTTCTTCAAAAGTTTTGACAAAGCACTTACCGCGATGATTGCCTTCTGGTTACCCTGCTCTTCTACAACGGCAGCCTTATTTTCATTCTGGATGGCATCAAAAACTTCCTGGCGGAAAACTTTTACATTTTTTGGAGCTTCTACACCAATTTTTACCTGGTCTCCGTGAATGTCAATCAAAGTAATTGTGATGTCTTCGCCAATTTTTATTTTTTCATCAATTTTTCGGGAAAGTATCAGCATTATTCAGCTCCTTTTGAATTAAGAGCCTCGATGATATTCACCTTTGTGCTCCACCGGTTGTCATTAAGAATAACCTGCATACATTTTCTGTTCTTTTTGTTTATGACAAGCGGGCCCTGGAAATTTGCGGTAATTGCAGAACCATCGTGTGGAACTGTAACAATAGTCATTATGATTATGTCTTCTGGTTTTGTAATTCCAATTTTAGCAAGGGAAGAATCATCAATATCAGTTTCGTAAGTTGAACAAATTAAGAATGGATCTACAATTAAAAAAGCAAGGTTTGCATTTTCGGTAGACTGAAGCCAGATAAAAGGCTCGTAATCAGAATCAACTAAAGCAAATTTTGTATATTCTTCAAAACCGAACAAGCCTTCTGGAATT
This sequence comes from Treponema sp., assembly GCA_024680155.1. GTDB lineage: Bacteria > Spirochaetota > Spirochaetia > Treponematales > Treponemataceae > Treponema_D. Next base: position 8,342 of record JAILCM010000163.1, on the reverse strand, counting down.
TCAAGCAGACGGTCATCTGAAACTTCAATTTTTCCTTTAGCCTTAGACATAATTTCCATAAAAAAATCCTTATTTCTAGTTTATCAATTTTAGCGCATATAATTAAGCAAGGTTGAATTAAACATTTTTCCAGCATTGCTTAATGTAGCCTGATTTGTATAATCAAGCATTTTCATATCGGTAATAGCTTTTGTAAAATCCAAATCACCTTCACGGCTAATCATTTGAGTTGTATCAAGAGCAACTTTTGAACTTCTAACGGCATTAAGCTGAGCTCTTTCATACATTGCACCAGATTTTGCAATACTTGTAACAAGAGAATTCAAGCCCATATCAAGAGAACCAAGCACACGGCCCCCAATAGATTCCTGGTCTCCTGCCAAAAGTGCATTTCTAAAGGCAATTACAGCGTCAAACATTGAACCGCCCGAAACTCTTACCCCATCACCAAGATTATACGGAGGCTTCTGGCTTGCATCTTTTACAATTCCAAGTTCAAACAAAGCGCTACCCTTAACATCTTTTACCCAAAGCTGACGAGCATCTGTTGTGCTAAGATTTAATCCTTTGCGGATTGGGTCAACACTTGCTTTTACAGCGGCTTCACTATTATTGATTTTACTTACAACTGCATAAATGTTATCACCCTGACTAATCTGAATTTCAACTCCATCAATAGAGATAACATCATCGCTACTTGCCTGCCAAGCCGACGCATCACGGGCACCAAAAAGCTGCTGATTTTCTGCCCAGAAAGTTCTTACACCAACATTATCATCAGAAAGATATTTATTTTCGTCAATTTCAACTTTGTTTACGTCAATATTTCCATTGTAGCGCACATTTTGAATAAGAGGGATTCCAGAACCTTCTACGTTTCCAAGTTCAATATCAAAAGCGGTAGTTTTTGTGTTTGTTCCAGCAAAAAGAGCGTTTCCATCAGCACCAACAGCATTTGCATTTTGAACAAGGGCTTTTAAAAGTTCATCAACTTCGGTTGCCATATTTTTCATGTCGTCTTTTGTGTAAATTCCGTTGGCACCAGTTACTGCAAGTTCACGAATTCTCTGCATAATGTCCAAAGAATCGTTCATATAACCTTCGCGCAAAGAAAACTGGTCGCTTAAAGTGAGTGCATTTTTTTCAAAAGTATTTACACGTGTAAGATAAGACTGATAGCGAACAAGATGACCTGCCGCAAGAGGATCATCACGGAGCTGCTGAATTTTCTGCTGACTGCCAATCTGATTGTTTACACGATTCAAACGGCTTTCCTGCAATCTCAAATTGCTCTGAGTATCCATGTTATTCATTTGACTAGAAATACGTCTCATTTTATTGCCCCCAAAATCCTATTTTTACCTTAATTAAACTCCAAGTCTGTTAATAATCGTATCAACAAGACTATCCCAAACTGTAATAAACTTTGCAGCGGCATTGTAACCGTGCTGGAACTTCATAATTTCTGCAAGTTCTTCATCAATATTTACGCCGCTTATAGATTCACGCATATCACGCAAATTACCCATAAGTGCATTCTGGCTCAAAAGATTTGTTTCTGCCTGTTCACCTTTTAGCCCGACATTTGTAACAGAATCAGCAAAATAATCATCGAAGGTTTTCATTTTTCCAACCATGATTTTCGTATTTCTGATAGATGCAATTTCTACTGCTGCCCTTCCATCTCCAACTGCCATATTTCCAGCAGTATCAAGATATCCAGCCGCAACACTCATTACATCATTTTTAATTTCTTTGTTTACTTCAATATAAGCAGAAGGATTTATAACAGGAGAAACTGCAAACTGAGCGCCACCAACTAAAGCATTTACACTGTCAACCTGTGCAAAATCATAAGCACCAGCGGCTCCAGTTCCATTTAAGATTCCTGCATATCCAGCCAGGAAATAGCCTGAATCTTCAACATGACGAATTACAAAATCAGGATTTTCAACTCCCTGTGCTGTAGTTGCCTTTAAAACCATCTGATTATTGCGGTCAAGATAAGCTTTAACTTCGCTGTTAGAATCATTTATGCGTGCAATAACAGTTTCTACAGTATCTGTGTGATAATATGGAATTTCAACGTTTCCGTTTGTTCCGGAAAGAGTCATTACACCTTCAATTCCAACCTGCTGCTGAAGGTCGAGTTTGTTTGTACCTGTAAAGCGGAAAATATAAGATGAATCAAGAGCACCATCACCGTTTCTGTCATAGTTTCCGTTTGTATTTTCTACAAAATAATGCTGGGTAAAGAAATCAAGACCTGTAACTTTGTTTGCACCAACTGCATTGCGGTGAACATCGTTTACAAGATCTGAAAAATTCATTGTCATTGTGTTCAAAGACTGAATTTCGTTACGAATATCTACATCACGAAGTTCTACCAAAGCACCAAGCTGACCGCCCTTAAAATATGCGTCGTTTCCAGTGTCGCTCCATATAAGTTTACTGTAGCCGGTACCATCTTTTTTTGGAGTAAATCCAATTTCGCGGCTGATACTTCCCTGAACAAGAACCAATCCATCAACATGAACCATAAATTCATCGTTATCGCGGCGGTCTGTTGTAATATTTACAAGTTGAGAAAGCTTATCAACAAGAAGGTCGCGGCGATCAAGAAGATCATTCGGATTATCACCACAAGCCTTTGATTTTACAATTTCTGCATTTACATCGGCAATCTGTTTTGCGTAAGAATTAACCTGTTCAACAGTAGCTTTAATATCTGCATTTACTAAATCCGAAACGCCCATAAGGCTTTCAAAACGGTCTTTTATTGAATCAGTAAGAGTTTCTGCACGGGTTACAATTGACTGACGAGCGGCCTGACTTTCAGGATTTATAGAAAGCTCCTGCCATGCACCCCAGAATTTATCCATATTTGAGCGGATTGAAACATCATAAGGTTCATTGTAAATCTGTTCGAGCATCATGTAATATTTACTGCGGGTATCCCAGTAAGTTTCTACGTTGGCCTGAGCCGCAATTCTCTGATCCAGCATTTCATCACGGATTCGGTTAATGCTCTGTACATCAACACCCTGCCCAATCATACCAGGTCGCTCCGGACGAATTAAATCAGGATTATAAAGCGGTGAAAATTCTTTTATCTGTACACGCTGACGTGAATATCCTTCTGTATTTGCGTTTGAAATATTATGGCCTGCAGTTGTGATGGCATCTGTATTAGCCATAATGCTTCTTTTTCCAAGTTCAATTCCTGAAAATGTTGATCCCATATATTTCTCCTTTTTTTTCTATTAAAACATCTGATTTACAATCACACTTTGCGGCTGAGGCTTACGGATTGTACCGTTTCGTGAATAAGTTTTTGTTCCTGCTGATGGAACTGCCTTTTCAAACACATTATCCATAAAATTCTTTGTGATTTTTACGTATTCACCAAGAGCCTGATTTTCAACCTTGCATTTTACAAGCATTCTGCGAAGTTTAAAAAGTTGTTCTGAATAAGGGGCAAGCTGTTCTTTAGACATATTTTTTGCAAGTTCTGCCCTTTTTTCATCAAGAGGCTGGAAAGTATCAGAAAGAAGATTTATTTCGCTCATAACCTTTAAAAGTGATTCCCAGTTTTTTTCTACGACAGCCTTTCTAAGTAGCACCTGCTTTTCTGCAAACTGAACAAGGATTTCTTCTTCTTTATTAAGGATGCTTTCAAATTCTTTTGTTTCGCTCATACTTTCCCTCGGATAAATAATAAGTTTTCAGTTCATTATCGGTATATAGAAAAAATGGTTTAGAAAAAAAACATTTATTATAGGGCTTCCGCATAATAAATATACATAATTTAAAATTAGCTCCCGGTCACTTAGAGAGTTCCGAAACCGTGCAATATTACACTACACGCTTTTTGTGGCATAGGAACTATTTACAGCCACTTCGTGGCTCCACAAAAAGAGTGTTTTCGTCCCTCTCTAAGCTCCCTCCCGCTATTTTTTTTTACTTACAATATTTTTATGCGGAATCCCTATAAAATACACATTTTTCTACACTGCGCTCTTGACGCAACCCGATTTAATCTGATATATTATTTCTACTTTACGGTGCCTATAGTTCAGCGGTAGAGCGCCAGATTGTGGATCTGGTTGTCGTCGGTTCGATCCCGACTAGGCACCCCTACAAGGTGTGAGCAGTGCTTACACCTTTTTTTTACCATTCCAATGCGCCTGTAGCTCATCTGGATAGAGCATCAGACTTCGAATCTGAGGGTAGCACGTTCGAATCGTGTCAGGCGCAATAATCTTTTCTATTATTTTTCAAGAACCAATTCAACGCAAAAAAATAATTCCCTGACACGATTCGAACCGAAGTGAGCGGCAGAACAAATTGCGAGCAGTGGCGCAGTAATTTATTTGGTAAATTGCCAATTTTTTTTTCTATAATTTTTCAAAATTCATAATAAAAACACTTGATACAAAAATGCGAATCTGATATATTATTTACATTGCGAATCAATTAGATGTATGGGCCATTAGCTCAGCTGGTAGAGCAACAGACTCTTAATCTGTGGGTCGCAGGTTCGATCCCTGCATGGCTCAACTTTTCTTTCAGTTTAATTTGATTTGTGTAAGGACTTAGCCCTTGTATGCGAGAGTGGTGAAATTGGCATACACGCTAGACTTAGGATCTAGTGCTTCGGCGTGAGGGTTCAAGTCCCTCCTCTCGCAATAATTTTTTTATGCGGAAATAGCTCAGTGGTAGAGCGCCACCTTGCCAAGGTGGATGTCGCGGGTCCGACTCCCGTTTTCCGCTCTAAATATATATCAAAGACCTGAAAACGCAATATTTGCGGAAATAGCTCAGTGGTAGAGCGCCACCTTGCCAAGGTGGATGTCGCGGGTCCGACTCCCGTTTTCCGCTCTAAACAAAGAGAAGCGATTCAGTAAATCTGAACCGCTTTTTTTTTCATTTTATTTTTTAAGGGGTGAATCGTGAAACTTTCAAAGGAATTCACAAGTTTAGAGAAGTCAGCAGTAAAATTGACTGTAACAATCGAAAAGAAAGATGTAGAAGCTGCATACAAAAGCACACTCGCTAAGTATGTAAAGAATGCTCAGATTCCGGGCTTTAGAAAAGGTCATGTTCCGGCAAATGTTCTTGAGCGTAAATTCGGAGATTCCCTTAAAGCAGACACAATAGGCGAATTAATTGATTCTTCTCTTAATGAAATTTTCCAGAATGAAACTGAAAATCGCCCTCTTCCTTATGCACAGCCAGTTATGGAAAAAATGCCAGAATTGGATGTTACTAAGGATTTAGTTTATACAGTAACTTACGACGTATTCCCAAAAGTTGAAGTAAAGAATTTCAGCGGAGTTACAGTAAAAGAACCACAGGTAACAATCACAGAAGCTGATGTAGAAAAAGAAATCAAAAATATTCAGGAAAGAAACGCAATGGTTATCGACAAAAAAGACGGAACTGTTGCAAAAGATGATATCGTAACAATCAATTACTCAGAAATCGGTGACGATGGAAAAGAAATTGAAGGTTCAAAACGCGAAGACTTTGTATTTACAGTTGGTTCTGGCGAAAACATCTACAAAATCGATGACGAAATCATTGGTATGAAAAAAGATGAAACAAAAGAAATCACAAAGAAATACAAGAAAGACGATGCAGATCCTGAACTTGCTGGAAAAACAAAGAAAATCAGCGTAACTGTAAAAGCAGTAAAAATCCGCGACCTTCCAGCTCTTGACGACGACTTTGCACAGGATGTAAACGAAAAATACAAGACTCTTGCAGACATGAAAGCTGATATTCAGAAAAACATGGAAACTGCTAAAAACAGAAGACTCCGTGAAATCAAAAACAATTCTCTTCTTACTCAGCTTGTTGAAAAGAATCCATTTGAAATTCCTGCTTCTATGCTTCAGGCAGAACTTGATGGCCGCTGGAATATGATGGCTCAGCAGTTCCAGACAACTCCAGAACAGCTTGAAAAAATGATTCTTGCTTCTGGTCAGTCTAAAGAAACAATGCTCAACGAATGGACAGGAAACAGCGAACAGATGCTTAAATCACGCATTATCGTTGATTCTTTGATTCGTGCAAGAAATATTTCTGTTACTCCAGAAGAAATTGAAGAACAGTACAAGAAAATTGCAGAAGAAGGCGGCATGACTGTAGAAGAAGTTAAAAAACACTACGAAGATGCACGTTCTAAAGAATACCTTATTGATGACACAAAAGAAAACAAACTTTATGATGAAATCTATAAGGAAGTTAAAGTTTCTAAAGGCGACAAAATGAGTTTTGAGGAACTCTTTGCACAGAAATAAACTCTGCATTTTGTAAAATATGCAGTTCAAAGGCTGTCTGATAAGTAAAAATGTCATTAAATTGGCAGATTTAGCTTTAAGACAGCTTTTTTTTTGTAAAAAATATATTCTTTTTTGCAAATTATCATTATATTATAATAGAAACAGTTTTTTTAGGTAGGTTTTTATGAATGAACAAATGAACGCCGTAATTCCACACGTAATCGAAAGAACAGGAAACGGAGAACGCTCTTACGACTTGTTTTCAAGATTGTTAAAAGACAGAATTATCTTTATTGACGGTGAAATTAACGATGAAACAGCGGATCTTGCAGTTGCACAGATTCTTTTCCTTGAATCAGAAAATCCAGACAAAGATATAAGCATCTATATCAATTCGCCAGGCGGCTCGGTAACAGCTGGTCTTGCAATTTATGATACAATGCAGTACGTAAAATGCGACATTCAGACAATCTGTATGGGACAGGCTGCAAGTATGGCGGCAATTCTTCTTGCAGGAGGAACTGCAGGCAAGCGGTATGCACTTCCATCTTCAAGAGTTATGATTCATCAGCCAAGAGGTGGTGTTGAAGGTCAGGAAAGTGACATTTCTATTCTCGCAAAAGAAATTATCAGATTAAAGAAACTTTCTATTGAATACCTTGCTCACCACACAAAAAAGCCAGTTGAACAGGTTGCTCAGGATGTAGAAAGAGACTTTTTTATGTCTGCCGAAGATGCCGTAAACTACGGTGTTATTGACCACGTTATGCCTTCAAGAAAAAAATAACAGGACAAAAGGATGAAAAGATTTTATTCTAACAACGATAATTTTTGTTTTTTCTGCGGAAAAGGTGCAGATAAAGATAGAAAACTTATAAGCGGACCAACTGGAGCTTACATCTGTAACCGTTGTATTTCTGCATGTCAGGATAAATTGGATTTACAGGCTGCAGAACTTACTCCGATTGAGCTTGATAACGTCCCTACTCCAAAGCTTTTTAAGGAATACCTTGATCAGTATGTTGTAGGTCAGGATGAAGCTAAAAAGGTTCTTTCGGTTGCAGTTTATAACCATTACAAAAGAATGTCTCTTTCTCCTGCAGATAAAGTTACAGAAGAAAAAGAAGTTAAGATTGAAAAATCGAACGTACTTTTGATTGGACCAACTGGTAGCGGAAAAACACTTTTGGCTCGTACATTGGCTCAAAAACTTAAGGTTCCATTTGCAATTGCCGACGCTACAACTCTTACAGAAGCAGGTTACGTTGGTGAAGACGTAGAAAATGTTCTTCTTAAACTTATTAATGCAGCAGACGGAAATATTGAAGCAGCAGAACGCGGAATCATTTTTATTGATGAAATTGATAAAATTTCACGCAAGAGCGAAAATACTTCTATAACACGCGATGTGAGCGGTGAAGGCGTTCAGCAGGCTTTGCTCAAAATTATTGAAGGAACTGTTGCAAGCGTACCACCACAGGGCGGAAGAAAACATCCTAACCAGGAAATGCTCCAGATTGATACAACCAATATTCTGTTCATTCTTGGCGGTGCATTCGTAGGTTTGGATAAAATCATCGAACAGCGACTTGCATCTCATTCAATTGGATTTGGTTCAAGCGTTGGACAGATGAACGAAGAAGAACGAATGAATCTTTTGAATCAGGTTACGCCGGATGATTTGGTAAAATTCGGACTTATTCCTGAACTTATTGGTCGTATGCCAATTACTGTTGCACTTAAGGAACTTACAAAGGATGATTTGGTTTCTATTCTTACAGAACCAAAGAATGCAATTACAAAACAGTTCCAGTCTTCATTTGAAATTGATGATACAGAACTTCTTTTTGAAAAAGAAGCAATTGAAGAAATTGCAAATGAGGCAATCAGACAGAAAACCGGAGCACGTGGTCTTAGAACTATTGTAGAAAAAATGCTCATGGATATTATGTTTGAAATTCCTGATATGCAGGGTAAAAAGAAGTTTACAGTTACAAAAGATATTGTTGAAAAGAAAATTGACGATATCAGACATCTTGTTCAAATTGTTGAACC
>JAILCM010000007.1 GCA_024680155.1 Treponema sp. | reverse complement strand
TTGTAATCTCCTTGATTTAAAAGATAACAATTAAATTGTACAAAATCAATTAAAAAAGAAAAAATAATGAAAATTTCTGCAAAAGATTTTAGAATTTAAAAAATGAATTCTTCGTATGATTCAAACGCTGGGTGGGTGGGGGCGATTTATTTTTGTCGTTCCAGTTTGCATACAAAATCACAGAACGAACAGATGTCGCCGCATTTTCCTGGCAATTTTTTTCCTTGCGATTTGAGGATTTTTATTGCAGTATGTTTGTAGCGTGAAAGTCCTTTTTCAAAACAGAGCTGAACCATTTTGTTGTTCTGGGCATTTTTCAAAATTGTTTCATACGAATCTGTGATTTTTCCTATAAAAAGTTCCGAGTTTTCGTTTGCAAAACCGCAGCATGGTGCAATATTTCCGTTGGCATGAACGTAGAGTATGTTTCCCGGCCCCTGGCACCAGTCTTCTTTAAACCAATGTTTTGATTGCCAGGCCTTTTCGTTTTCGGAAGGGAAGGTTTGTGGGAGAGTGAAAATGGGGATGTCAGGGGCGTTGCGGGGGACGCTGAGTTCTGATTGTTCATTTTTGTGTTGATGTTCGACTTCTTCTTCGATTCCCCCGCTGGAAGGGGTAGCGAGCAACGAAGTGCGAGCGAGGGGAAGGCTTTCCCCTCCTTTATCTTCCACCCGCTGAATATTTATACTTTCCTCGCCAAAAATTTCCTGGACCGCTTCTATAAAAGTTAGCATACGTTCTGTGTCCTGACCGTGTAATGCGTCCCAGCTTAGCCCTATTTTTCCATCGTAGCCGGCATCGTACACTTTTTGCAGAGTTTCTTTTAGCTGTTGTTCGTTCTGCCACCAGTCGCCGTTTGTCATAATCTGGTCAAAAAGTAAATCCTGTTTAATAGCGGCCTTTGTGAGTTCAAGAATAAAATCAAGATACAAAAACGGTTCGCCGCCTGAAAATCCAATTTTTTCTATTGCAGGAAGGTTAGATGCTTCTTGGGTGCAGCTTTTGAGAAAATTAATTGCAGTCTGAATATCAAGTTGCTGCTTGTTACGGCTTACAAAACAATGTTTACAATGAAGATTACATTCTGTAGTTGCTGAAAAAATGATTTCGGTTGGTGAAAAAGTGTGTTTTTGCATAAGATGATTTTACCACAAAAGAAGATTTTGAAATAGACGCGGGGAGGGTTTTACTATTTTTCTAATAAGTCGTTTTATAAAAAATCCTTTTATGCTATAATAATATGAAGTATATAAAAAATTTGAGGCTTTATTTATGGAAAATGAAAACAAGGAACGAAATTCCTTTACTGGTTCATTAGGTTTTGTTTTGGCGGCAGCTGGAAGTGCTGTTGGTTTAGGAAATATCTGGCGGTTCCCGTATTGTGCGGCAAAAGATGGTGGAGGATTGTTCCTTCTTATTTATTTGGTTTTTGCGATTACTTTTGGATTTGCTCTTCTTATTACCGAAGTTGCAATTGGTAGAAAAACTAGTCAGGGACCGCTTACTGCATACAGGTATCTTAACAAAAACTGGCGCTGGCTTGGTATTTTTTCTTTTGCAGTTCCTTTTATAATTTATCCGTATTATTGTGTAATTGGTGGTTGGGTAATCAAATATATGGTTACTTATGTTATTGGTAAAGGTGCTGTTGCTGTTCAAGATGGATTTTTTGATGCATTTACAAAAGGAAACTGGCAGCCAATAGTTTTTACCCTTATTTTTGCCGGTGCATGTTTTTATATTGTTTACCAGGGTGTTGAAGAAGGAATTGAAAAATTTTCAAAAATCCTTATGCCGATTCTTGCTGTAATTGTTGTTTTTATTGCCGTTTATTCACTTTTCTTAAAACATACTGATGCTGAAGGCATTACTAGAACTGGTTTGCAGGGTGCTAAAATCTATCTGGTTCCAAGTTTTGAAGGGCTTACCTTAAAAAGATTTTTACAGGTTTGTCTTGATGCAATCGGGCAGCTTTTTTATTCGCTTAGTATTGCAATGGGAATTATGATTGCGTACGGTTCTTACATGAAAAAAGACGTAAAACTTGAAAAATCAGTAAATCAGATTATAGCTTTTGATACAGGAATTGCTTTTTTTGCCGGATTGATGATTATTCCGACAGTTTTCGTTTTCTCTGGAAAAGAAGGTCTTAGTTCTGCTGGTGCAAGTCTTATTTTTGTGGCTTTACCAAAGATTTTTAATTCTCTTGGAATTTTCGGTCATATTCTTGGTGCTCTCTTCTTCTTGATGGTTTTGTTTGCGGCTCTTACTTCGGCAGTTTCAATTCTTGAAGCAATTACTTCAAGTTTGATTGATAAATTTGGCTGGTCACGTAAAAAATCTGTTCTTGTAATGAGTGCATCAACTTTTGTAGTTTCTTTGATTGTTTGTTTTGGTTTTAATATCTGGTATTTTGAACTTAAACTTCCTAATGGCGGAGTTGGTCAGATTCTTGATGTACTTGATTATGCAAGTATGAATATCCTTATGCCAATAATCAGTATTTGTACTTGTATTCTTATTGGCTGGGTTTGTAAGCCTAAAACTTTGATTGATGAAATTACTTTGAACGGCGAAAAATTTGGTAGAGTTGGACTTTACACAATTATGATTAAATTTGTTGCTCCAATTTTGCTTTTTATTATTTTGCTTACTGGTCTTGGAATTCTTTAATAAAATGATTGAAAATACGCTCTGTTTTTTCATAAAATAAGTAAACGGGAAATTTAAGGTGATTTGATGAACGTTATTATTATAAATCCGCCGCTGGTTCAGTTGAATGCGCCTTATCCTTCTGGTGCTTATTTATGTGATTTTTTTAAAGGTGAAGGCTGCAACGCAAAATGGTTTGATTTAAGCAATCATCTTTTTAGGGCGATTTTTTCTAGTGATGGATTACAAAGGCTTTTTGAACTTTCTTCTGATTCGGCACTGAAAATGGCGGAACGTGCTGAACATGAAGGTGATGAAGCCTCTGCTTTTAATATCCGTCGCTATGTAAGTTGTGCTCCTGCCTGGATTGAATGGATTGATTTTATTGCTGGAATGCTTTGTTCTGGAAGGGCTGAATTTTCGGAGCGAGAACTTTGCCATAAGTTTTTATTTTCTCCTTTTGCACCACGTGGAAACCGAATGGAAACTTTTCTTTCCGGACTTGAACGTGAACCTACAGTAGATGACGTGCGTTTTTTGTGTTCCTATGCGCTTGCCGACCTTGCCGATTATATTACCGCAGTTTTTGATAATGATTTTTCTCTGATTCGTTATGCCGAAGCCCTTACTGTTGATGAGTCTAGTTTTGCCCAGATTGAAAAACGTTTGAATAGTCCTGTTTTAGAGGAATTTTACAAGCCGGTTCTGGAGCAGATTTTTGGCGGGGAAAAGATAGCGGGTAGTGCAGAAAAAACTCTCGTCTGTATTTCGGTGCCTTTTGCGGGTACTTTTGTTCCAGCCCTTTACACCGCACGTTTTTTTAAGCAGCATTTTGGCGACCGCGTTTATATAGCGGCAGGCGGCGGATTTGTAAATACGGAATTGCGTCAGGCAGCAGATAAAGCTCTTGTAAACTATTTTGATATGCTTTCGTTTGACCGCGGTTACGGTTCGTATAAAAATCTTTTTGATGTGATGAAGGGCGGTGATTTTCCTGCTTTGTATAAAGGACGCCAGTTTATAAAAAACGGTGATAAAATCAAAGTGATTGAACCGCTATGGCAGTCTGAAAAATATGAAGCGTACGAAGCAACGAAAACAGTTAGCGTGTTCCCCGATTATTCTGATATTGATTTTTCTTTGTACCCGAGACTTTGTGACGATGTAAATGCAATGCACCGGCTTTGGAACGATGGTTCCTGGATAAAAGCGTATCTTGCTCACGGCTGTTACTGGCATAAATGTGCGTTCTGCGATGTAAATCTTGATTATGTCTGTGGTTATAAGCCTGTTCAGGTTGAAAAATTGTATGAGCGTCTTTTGAAAACTGCGCGGCAAAAAGGTGTTTATGGAATTCATCTTGTGGATGAAGCTTTGCCTCCAAAAATTTTAAAGGATTTTGCACTTTGTAATGCCCGTAACGGTTCTCCGCTTTATTTTTGGGGAAATGTTCGTTTTGAAAAATCATTTACAAAAGATTTAGCGGCCTTTTTAAGTTACTGCGGTTTTGGCGGTGTAAGTGCCGGAATTGAAGCGGCAACAGGGCAGGGGCTGGAAAATATAAATAAAGGAACTGATATTCAGTCGATTGTAAATGCGTGTGCGGCTTTTAAAGAAGCAGGAATTCTTGTTCACGCTTACATGATTTATGGATTCTGGAATGATAATGCCCAGAAGATTATTGATTCCATGGAAACTCTGCGCCAGTTTTTTGAAGCAGGACTTTTGGACAGTGCGTTCTGGCATAAATTTGTTCTTACAAAAAATTCCCGCGTTTTTGGTGAATGGGAAAAAGGAATGCACAAAGAGCTTAAACCGATTGTTCCCAAAAGTGGCAGCTCAATTTTTGCCGGAAATAACCTGCATTTTGAAGGTGAACGCAGTTTTGAAAAATTCGGCCTGCCTTTGGAGAATGCCCTTAATTCCTGGATGCACGGTCAGAAGCTTAATATGAAAGTTCAGAAATGGTTTGATTTCCCGGTTCCGCAACCAACTGTAAAAACCGATTTTCTGGAAAAATGTATAGAAAAATACGAAATCGAAAATGTCCGCCGTACCCAAAAGATTGAAGTTTCAACCGCCAAAAGCCTCTACTGGCTTGGTTCAAACCCGGTAGTTAGTTCAAAGCGTATTTTCTGGAATTATCTGCAGGAAGAAGAAAGTATTTCTGTCGCAGAATTAAAAGGCTTTACAATGTCTGCTGAAGACTTCTGCAATCTTTTGTGGAATCTTCGCCCCGGAGCCACTATTCCAGAGCGCGAAAGTGCCCTGAAACAATTTGATGAACTTTCAAAAAATGGCTTACATTTAGAAGAACTTTTAAAAAAGCTTCACTACCGCGGAATTGTGTGGTTGTAGTTGCTAAAATCTACCCCTCAACCTCTACAATCTTAATATGTGCGCCGAGTTCCTGCAAAGTGGTGACTAAATCTTCGTAGCCGCGTTCAATCTGGTAGACGTTGCTGATTCGGCTTTCTCCGTGGGCACACATGGCGGCAATCAACATGGCAATTCCGGCGCGAATATCTGGCGAAACAAGATGGTCTCCGTGGAGCATACATGGCCCGCAAACAACTGCACGGTGAGGATCGCACAAGGTAATTTTTGCACCCATAGAAATAAGTTTATCAACAAAGAACATTCGGCTTTCGAACATTTTTTCAAAAATAAGAACGGTTCCTTCAACCTGAGTCGCAACAACTGTCATAATCGAAGTTAAATCGGCAGGGAATCCAGGCCAAGGCATATCGTCAATTTTTGGAATTGCATTTCCAATATCGTTGTTTACTTTTAAATCCTGTGTGTTTGGAACTGTGAGCTCGTCGCCGTCAATTCGCCAGCTGATTCCAAGTTTTGCAAACGAATTTTTAAGAGGGCGCATTTCTTCGGGACGAATTCCCTTAATTGTAATTTTTCCTTTTGTAGCGGCCGCCATTCCAATGTACGAACCAATTTCAATATAATCTGGTCCGATTGTGTATTCGCAGCCGTGAAGTTTTTTTACGCCTTCAATTTTAAGGATATTGCTTCCAACACCGGTAATTTTTGCTCCCATAAGATTGAGCATGTTGCAGATGTCCTGAACGTGTGGTTCGCTTGCCGCATTCTGAATAATTGTAGTTCCTTCCGCAAGACTTGCTGCCATAACTGCGTTTTCGGTTGCGGTTACAGAAGCTTCATCCAGGAAAATGTCTGCCCCAGCAAGTTTGTTTGTAGAAAAATCAAAATGACCGTTTACAGCAATTTTTGTACCAAGCTGCTCCAATGCCAGAAAGTGTGTATCTACGCGACGACGACCAATTACATCGCCTCCAGGTGGCATCATTTCGCATTTTCCAGCCCTAGCCAAAAGTGAGCCCGCAAACAAAATTGAACCGCGAACCTTTTTTGTAAGTTCCGAAGGCAAACTTGTAGACGAAATTTTTTTACACTGAATTTTCCAGTTGTTTTTGCTTAATTGTTCAACTTCGGCTCCAATTGCTTTTAAAATATCAAACATTACGCCGGTATCGCGAATTTCCGGGATATTATGAAGGATTACTGGTTCTTCTGTAAGAACTGCCGCCGCAATACAAGGCAAAGCCGCATTTTTATTTCCGCTTGCTGTAACTGTCCCCTGAATCGGATATCCACCCTCAATTACATATTCGTGCATTTTTTCTTCCTATAAAAAAGTGATTTTTGGGGCGTGCTAGCCACTGCCTTTGGCAGTGGCTAGTCGCTATGTTCGCCCTTCGCTGTCGCTCATCCGTCCGCTTTGCGTTCGGACTACGGGGCTTCCAGCGCTCACGCAATTTTAGGAAAGCCTCGTTAATTTTCAGACAGCAGATTAATCAGTATATCGGCAGATTTGCAGCATTGGTTTAGAGAAAGCCATTCTTTTCTTGAGTGAAATTCGTGGGCTCCAGTGAAGATATTTGGTGTAGGGATGCCCATTTCTGTAAGACGAGAACCATCAGTTCCGCCACGAATTGGTTTATTTACAATTTGAACGCCTGCTTCTTTGAATGCCTTTTCAAGCCGTTCAATTATTTCTGGGTTTTGCAAAAGTTTTTCTTTCATGTTCAAATACTGTTGTTTGAAGGTAACTTCTGCTTTTCCGCCAAAACTAAGCGCAACTGAATCAGCTGCAGTTTTGATAATTTTCTTTTCAAGTTCAATTTCTGGCATATTAAATGAACGAAGTAAAAGTTCTACGCTTGCGCTTTCAATTGTGCCGTTTATACTCATTGGGACAATAAAGCCTTGGAAATTGTCTGTAGTTTCTGGTGTCATTGTGTGTGGCAACTGATTCACAAAACTGCTTGCCATGCTTACTGCGTTTACCATGCGGCTTTCGCGGGCATTTCCGGTGTGGGCAGCTTTTCCTGTAAAAATTACGTTTGTACCAAAAGCGTTAAAGCATTCAGTTTCCATTTCGCCGATGTCGCCACCGTCTACAGTAACCGCTGCCTTTGAACGTATTTTTTCAAGAGGAACTCTATCCATTCCGTGCCCAGTTTCTTCATCTGGAGAAAACATAATTTCAAACGCAGAATGTGGAATCTCTGGATGTTCGGTCAAAAACTCAAGAGCAGTCATAATTGCTGTAATTCCAGCTTTATCATCAGCGCCAAGAAGGGTAGTGCCGTCGGTAGTTATGATTGTGTCAGTTTTGTCGGTAAAATCTTCAGGATTTTTTGCAATCTGCGGATTCACGTCTTTTCCGGTAACTTCATCAACGGTATCCATGTGAGCCATCAAAAGAACGCCCGGATTTTTGTTTGTATTGTTCGATGCCGGAACATACGCGTAAAGATAACAGTTTTTATCAAGTTCAACGTTTTGTGCGCCAAGAGCCTTTAATTCAGCTTCCAGAATGCGTGCAAAATCAAACTGGCGTTCTGTTGAAGGAAAAACGCCTTTATCAGCCGCCTCTCCATCACTTTCCGACCAGATTTTTACATATTTAATAAAACGATCCTGCAATTTCTGTTTGTATTCATTATTCTGGCTGATATAATTCATTTTGTAATCCTGTTTTTTATATTTTATAATTTATTTTGTTGTGAACGAAATTGCACCATCCCAATTTTCGGGCGGATTCTGAATAAACTCGTCACAACGCTGGAGCATAAGTTTTGAAGCTTTATCGTTTGGGTATTCAGAAAAGGCTTTTCCAAAATATTCGCGTGCAAGATTAAATACACCCTGCTGGTAAAGTCCGAGTCCTTTTGAGTAAGAATCGCGGTAGGTTGGACTGAATTCCTGCATGCTTACATCAATAGAATAAATTGGTACTGCCTTTGCCTTTCCTTTTACTTTTACGTCATCAAGGTAGCGGTAAACAAATTCATCTGTTTTAATGTCATCTTTTACAGATTGGCTTACAAGAATTTTTGAACCGTAAGTTTTTGTAAGACCTTCCAGACGTGAAGCCAAGTTTACGTTATCACCAATTACAGAATAGTCGGTTTTATCATTTGAACCAATAGAACCAACAATAACGTCACCGTAGTGAATACCAATTCCAATATCAAATTTCATTCCATCTGGCAAAACTAAATCGTTTAGAGGAACTGTTGCAAGTGCTTCCCTCATTTCGTAAGCGGCCGCAACTGCACGACGAGCGTTATCTTCGTAACTTACAGGCGCACCAAACAAAGCCATAATTGCATCACCAATAAATTTATCAACAGTTCCACCGTATTTTTTGATGATTGTACACATGATTGTAAAATAGCGGTTTAAGAATGCGACGATTGTTTCTGGCTGGTTGTGTTCGCTTATATTTGTAAAAGAACGTATGTCGCTGAACAAGATTGCTACGTCTCGTTTTTCGCCAACGCCCATTTTTTCTGCCTGTCCGCTTTCCTGATTTTCTACAAGTTCGTCAATAATCTGTTCCGGTACAAAACGGCTGAACGCTTTACGAATGTTACGCTCAAATTTGAGTTTGCCTTTGAGCATGATTGTAGTTTCCATAATCATACTAAATGAATCAACGGCAAAATACAAAAGATCCATCTGGTTTGAAGTAAAACTTCCTTCGCGAACAACGTGTATAGAACCAAATTTTTCGCCTCGTTTTGTTGTAAGGTAGAACGTCTGGTAAGAAGAAAGCGGAACATCTTCGGAATGGAATTCATCCAGAGCATAATTATTTTCAACTTGAATTTCTGAAATTTTTGCAGTGTTTGAATTAGGAAATGCTTCTTCAAAATCGGTAGCGCAAACCTTTAAAAAGTCCGCTTTTTCTGCCGGTGTAAAATTGTTTGCACACATATAATAAGCAGAAACGCCGTCTTTTTCGTTTAAATAAATTGCAGCAGCCGGAATATCACTAATTTCGGAAAGAAGGTTTAAAAATCCCTGTGAAACATCTTTTTCGGATTCAATTTTTTCTATAAGGGTAAAAATTTCCTGCGAAAGTCCTGTTTTTATAATGTCGTTTCGCATTGGAATTGCAAGTTCATCTTTTTTGAATTCAAGAATCTTTTCAATATCTTCCTGTAAAACTTTTTCGTCAAAATGGAAGAATTCGTCGGCTCCACAATCTGCCATAAAATATTTTTCAAAAGTAAAATCGTTTGTGGCGTAAACTGCAATTGGAATGTATTTTATTTTTTCTACATTTTTAATAAGACGCACAAGCTCATTACTTTTTGGATTCATGGTTTTTGCGTTTATAAGCACGGCATCAGGAACTGTGTTATACATAGAAACAATAAGCTGAATTCCGTTTTTTTCAAATTGCAAGTCAAATTCTGTTTTTTTGAGTTTTGTTCTAAAAAGTGCCTGCATTGTTGCTGAGTTTTCTAAAATCAAAATCTTTTTATTCATGTAGCAGCTCCTTTATTTTGTAAATTAATGTATCGCGCTTAAAATCTGATTTACTTATAAATGCGTCCGCTTTTTCAAGAGGCTTTTCGCCCATTGCAAGAACAGGAACGTTTGCATAATTTTCCATTCGTCTAAGATTATCCAGAAGAATTTCGCCGTTCATTCGCGGCATTGCATCATCACAAACAATTAAATCAAACTGTTTGTCATGAATTTTTTCCATTGCATCAATTCCGTCAAAAGCTTCTTCAACAAGGAATCCGTTTCCGCTCAAAATTGTATTTTCAATTTCGCGTGTAGTTTTTGAATCATCTACAATGAGGATTTTGTTTATATGCTTTTTAGTATTTGCTTCATACTTTTTAACGTCATAACCACGCAAAGCACGGAATTTTTTCATAATTTCAGGCAAATACAAAATTGGAATCATGTCGTATTTTTCATCAAAAGCAACGCCCTGCAGAATCGGGAAATTTTCAAAGGCAGAAGGCATAGGCTTTTTTAGAACCGAAACAAATTTTTGAACAACGTCAACAATAATTCCAAGTCTCTGCGACTGGTAATCTACAAGAAGAATTGTGTCCAAAGCGGCCTGTTTTTTTATTTTTTGTCCAGGTAAAAGTGAAGAAAGTGAATAAACCGGTAATTCTTCCGATTCGTCTGTGCCTTTTTCGTCTTCCTGAATATAAACTACAAATTTCTGATTTGATTTTGTAACGTAATTCAAAGAACTTTCGCAGATAATATCAAAAATGAATTCAGCAGGAATAAGATATTTCTGTTCGTTTGCAAAAACAAAGAAGCCCTGGAAATCCTGATGATTTTGTAAGAATGTATCGTCGTTAATAAGTCCCAAAAACTGATCGTGGGCTGTAAGAAGCGAATTCTGCAGGTTTTGTGAATCGGCGGCAAGAAGCTTATATGTGTCGCTTATTACTTTGTAATTTTTGTCGATAAGAGCGTTCTTTAAAATTTCAATCTGATTGCTGATTATGTAAGTTCGGGCAATCATTTCTTCGTGAACATTTACAATTTTTGCAATTTCTTTTGAATGAAGTTTTATGATTTCGTCTTTCTGTTCAATTTTTTCGATTTTATGTTTTATTGGAACATAATTTGGCTTTTTTGTAAGGAAAGAAGCGTTAAAAATTTCACCGGCAGCCGCCTTATCACAGTAGAGAAGAAAAGAATGAATATCTGCATCTTCAAGCGAATCATCCGGACTTTGAATTATCTGTAAAAGATCTTCAAGCTTGTCTGCAATTGTTTTAATGAGGATTTTTATATTTTCGGTAAATAAGACATTTTTATCGCACAAAGCTTTATAAAGACTTTCCAACGCCTTGCACATTTTATAGATAGGCAAAAATCCAAGGAGTCTTGAAATATCTTTTGTCATACTCAATAAACGCAGAATTTTTCCGTAATTGGCTGTTGCATTTTTTAGCATATCAATTAAAAGCTGCATTTCGGAAATATAGGCATTAAGAACTTCTTCTGATTCAATAGAATTCATTTTTCACCTCCTTTTTTCTGGAAGTAGAAAACATTTCCGTTTGATAGTTTTTCTAAGTTTGGTGGAAGCATGTTTTTTTCAATAGAAGCGGTTTCATTCATAGAAACAAAAATATATCCACCGTCATTAAGTGCTTCTTCCGAAATTCGGTTAAGAATTTTCATGCGGGTTTCTGTGCTAAAATATATAAACACGTTTCTTATAAAAACAATATCCTGATTTTTTGGAAGTTCCTGCATATTTGCCAGGTTTATCTGGAAACGAGTTATTTTGTCGCAGATATTTTGTGGCAGCTGGAAAGTTTCATCTTTTTGCTGGTAGGGCAGAAGAAGATTGCTGAATGAAGCGCCATCTACCGTGCGAATTGCGTTCTTTTTGTAGCTTCCATTTTTACAAATTTCAAGAACGTTTGTGTTTATGTCGGTTGCTGTACATTCAGCTTCAATTCCCAAAGACTTAGCAAGAAGGTACAAAGAAAAAATTTCTTCTCCAGATGATGATGCGGCACTCCATATTTTAATTTTTCCGCCATTTTTAAGATTCAATTCCGGCAAAATCTTTTCTTTAAGCAGTTTGAATTGTGCTTCTTCCCTAAAAAAGTAGGTTTCGTTTACAGTTGCGCTGTTTATAAGATTAATAACTTCTTCCTGATGATTCTGAAGATAATGATAATAACTCAAAAAATCTTCTTTAGAGGATTTAGCTTCTTTTTGCAGTTCGGGAATCCGTTTGTCTATAAAATTTTTAATTCCAGTTTTATGACTGTCTCTTGGAATAATGCCCGTTGTTTTTGTAATTAGCTGGATAATCCGTTGAAATTCAAAGTCTTCCATGCAAGCTCCTTGTTAAACAACAGAAAGGATTTTCTTTGCAATCAAATCTCGCGGTAAAACGAGTTTTGCTGCATCCAGCTCAATTGCGGCGGCAGGCATTCCAAAAACTGCACAAGTTGATTTATCTTCTGCAATCGTGAATCCTCCGCAATCTACAATTTCTTTACAACCTTCAGCGCCATCACGTCCCATTCCTGTCATAAGAACTGCAAGACAAGAACTTTTGTAGTAACGAGCCGCGCTTCGGAATAATTTATTTACTGCAGGGCGTAAAAATCGCTCAGGTGGTTCATGCGAAAGTTTTAAAACGGTTTCTCCTGCGTCGTTTATATAATCAATTACAAGATGAGTATCTGCAGGTGCCATATAAACATGACCTTTTTTAGCAATCTCGCCGTCTTTTGCAAGATGCATTGGTGTATCTGGGCAGCAGGTGTTGAACCAGTCAACCATTTTTTTGTCTGAACCAATATCAATGTGCTGTGCGTACAAAATAGGAAGCGGAAAATCTTTTCCAAGACCGCTTAGTACTTCTTGAACGGCAGTTGGGCCACCAGTTGAAGCTCCAATGCAAAGAATTTTAAAGCCGTGTTCATCATTATCAGAATCTTGTGCTTCAGAATTAGAATTTGCAGAAGGTTTTATGTTTTTGGCTGCTTCTTGAATTGAATTAATAAAATTTAACATCGAAGAAGAACCGTAAGAAGAAAGGGAAGGTTTAATTGCAAATAAAAGGGCTCCTTCCTGTATTGCTTCGTTTCTTACAGAATTGTCATCAGAATAAACGCAAACCGAAATGCCAAGTTCGTTCTTAAGAATTTTAAGAGCTTCTATTCCATTCATTTCGGGCATATCATAGTCGGTAATTACAAGGTCTACGGTATGTTCGCGGCAATAATCTACGGCTTTTCTTCCGTTTGAAACAAGCTCAACAACATCAAAACGCGACGAATTCTTGAATTCTTTTTCAAAAATTCCTCGTGTTATTGCTGAATCATCTGCTATTAATATACGCAATTTTGCTTCGCCCATCTTCTATTCTTCCTTATTCAAATCTTTACACAAAGTTTGTTCCACTCTATCAGAATCAAAAAGCGGAATTTCCTCTTGCTTATATTTTACACTGTCTTCTAAAATTTCTTCTTCTTCCGGTTCAAAAAAAACGTCAATATTGGAAATGTGAATGCAGAACTGGTCATCTTCTCTCTTAAAAAGGAGGAAAATTTTTTCTTCAATTTCCGGATTTGGTTCACCTTCCATTTTTAGCGTGTTTACAACTGTGTACGGATTTCCTCGGCAATTCAAAACGCCTTCAATGTAATCCGGTACAAATGGAAGCGGATGAATTTTTGCATCGTACATAATTTCCTGAACAAGGCTTGATTTATATGCAAAGCGGTGTCTGTGAATTGTAAATACCAGATAAGATCCGTCGCTTGCGGCGTACAACTGGTTGATTTCTTGTTCTGTTTTTTCGTCTATTTCCATTTTTACCGCCCTTTCTTTTTGGTTTTAGTATTAGCTGTTACAGGTGTTTTTGCCTTTGTATTTGTGCTTTTTTCAAGTTTTTTATTTTTTTTGATTTGGGCTTTAAGCTGTTTTCTTTCCTTCTTTGCCTTTTTGTTTGCAAGATTTTCCTGTTTTTTGAGTTGTTTTTCTTCTTCCTTCTCTCTTTTTCTTGCTTTTTTTGCTTCTTTTTCCTGAATATCAGTCATGCTTTCACTCATAGTGCGGATATTTTCTGAAGAAGCGGAAATATTGTCGGTAGCAGTACTGAAATTTTCTACACCAATAGAAATCTGTTTAAGAGTTATAAGAATTTGTTCCGAAGCCGATGCCTGCTGCTGAATAATTTCTGTAATGTCTCCTGCTGAACCCGCTGTTACTTCTGCTGAACCTTTTATACTTTCAAATTTTTCTTTAAGGTTTTTAGCGTTTTCGTAGCCTTCGTTTATTTGTTTAGTTCCGTTTTTAGAAGTTAGAATAAGTAAATCTGAAGACTGCTGAATTTCGTTGATTCTCTGTTTAATTTCTTTTGTACCGTCAATAATTCCATCAGAAAGACGGCGGATTTCGTTTGCAACAATTCTAAAACTTTTTCCAGCTTCTCCCGCATTTGAAGCTTCAAGTTCGGCGTTAAAAGCAATAATTTTTGCCTGGTCTGCAACGTTATTAATCAAACTTACAATATCCCAGATTGTTTTGATTTTTTCGTCCAGATGCTTCATGCCTTCTATAGTTTCTTTGTTTGCTCTGAAGATTTCGTGCAGTTGATTTACGTTCTTTTCTATAGAAGAAACTCCGTCCTGTACATCAAGAGAAGTTTTTTCTGCAATTTGCGAAACGTTCTTTATTTTTCTTGAAATATTTTCCGAAAGTTCGTTTGATTCTTCCATTGTTGCAACAATTTCTTTTACAGCGGCACTCTGGTCCTGGGCTGTAGCGGCGTTTTCTTTTGCGGCAACTACCAAAGTTTGAGTCTGTTCAAACAATTTCAATCCAAGATTCATTTCGTCTTTGTGCATCTTTTTAATTGTAAGAATGATTGAAAAACTAAGAATTATGCACGACAAAAGCGCAATAATAATTGTAATAACTTTTACCTGGAATTCAGTTTTTTCAAGCTGATCTTCAATTGAATATTCATTCTGGAGCATTAATCTTGAAAGGCTAGTGTAAAGTCTGTAAATACCGTCTTCTTCTTTTTCAATCTGTTCAAGTAATTTTGAGAGTGTTTTTGTTGCTTCAGTTTTTCCTTCATATTCTTCTATCAGAAGTTTTATTCCGGCAATTTCGGCTCTGGTTTTTTCTGAATTATTAGAATATTTTAAATTTTGCATTTGTAAAAAAACGTTTTCCAGATTAGAAAGTCTTTGCTTTAGCATTGTCCAAACGGAAAACATTTGTTTTAGCTGAGTTTCAAAATCGGAAGAAAAAGTTTTTGTAACTGGAGCTTCCAAAAGGAACTTAAATTTCTGGTCAATTGCTTCTTCTTGTGCAACCCAGTCATCATAAGCGGTTCCAATGCTGAATCCTCTTAACTGAACATCCGAAAGATAATTTATAATTTTTTGAGAAAGGGTTGCTTTTGCTTCGGACTGTACATATTTATAATAATTCATGTCTTGTATTCGTTTTGTGTTAAAGAATACAATGCACGTCATGAGGATGATTTGAAGAACTGTAAAAATTATAACAATCGAGAAAGTTTTTTTAACTGTCATCAGGTTCTCCTATTTTCTTCCTCGTTTCTTTTTATCATTACCAACTTTTACTGTTTTATTCATCTGTTCACTCATTTGCCTGATTTGTTCCGAAGATGATGAAATACTGTCTGTTGCAACCGTAAAGTTTTCTACACCCGCAGAAATTTGTTTAAGCGCAATAAGAATCTGTTCCGAAGCATTTGTCTGCTGCTGAATAATATCTGTAATATCGCCCGCAGAATTTGCTGTAATTTCGGCTGAATCTTTTATGCTCGCAAATCGTTCTTCCAAATCTTTAGCGTTTTCGTAACCAGCGTTAATTTTTTCTGTTCCACTTTCGGAAGCAAGAATAAGACTGTCGGAAGAATGTTGAATTTCGGTGATTTTTTCCTTGATTTCTTTTGTACCGTCAATAATTCCATCAGAAAGGCGTCGAATTTCGTTTGCAACAATTCTAAAGCTTTTACCGGCTTCACCTGCAGAAGAAGCTTCAAGTTCGGCGTTGAACGCAATAATTTTTGCCTGGTCTGCAACGTTGTTAATCAAAGTTACAATATCCCAAATGCTTTCAATCTTATCGCTAAGAACCTTCATTCCGTCAATTGTCTGCTGGTTTGCATTAAAAATTTCGTGCAGCTGATTTACGTTTTGTTCTATAGAATAAATACCGTTTGCAACATCGCTGGAAGTTTTTTCTGCAACCTTAGAAACATCCTTGATTTTTGAAGAAATGCTTTCGGAAAGTGCGTTTGAATCTTCCATTGTAGCAACAATTTCTTTTACCGCGGCACTCTGGTCCTGCGAAGTTGCGGCATTTTCTTTTGCGGCAACAACAAGAGTTTGAGTTTCTTCATACAATTTTTCGCCAAGCAGCTGTTCATCTTTTCGCATTTTGCGGATTGTATTAATGTTCAAGCCAGAAGAAATCAAACTGAAAATGATGAGTGCAAGTTCAAAAATAATAATCACATTTGTAAGTTGACCTGTAAAATCAATGAGCGGCCCTTCTATTACAATGAACCAAGGTAAATAACCAATTTTACTAACGGCGTAATAATTCTTTTTTGTAGTAAGAGTCTTTAATTCTCCGTTCATCCATTCTTTTATATCGCCCTGATAAGTTGTTTCTTCAAAATAATTGTCTTGCATAATTTTTGAAGAATCTGAATGGGTCATATAATAACCGTCTTTATCAATCATATTGATTTGGCCATGCTTAGAAATTTCTATTTCTTCAAAAAGAGAGATTAACTTGGAAAGAAGAATATCACATGCAACTACACCTTTTACATTTCCCTGCTTATCGTTTACGGTTTTAGAAATTGTGACTGCAAGTTCTCCAGAGTCTGCGTCAATATATGGTGATGTGTAACAAAGATTTTCTGGATTTTCCATTGCCATCTGGTACCATACTCGTGTTGTTTGATCCCATCCTTTTGGAGGTACCCAGCCGGTACTGTGAACTAAAATTCCACCTTTAAGCAAAGATTTTTTTGAAGTGTAATAAAATCCCGACGCATATTGAAGATTTTTCATAAAAGTCTTACAAAGCGGTAACATTGCGGCATCGTCGTCGGTAAGTTCTGTAAAATTTGCAAAATCCTCTATATTAACAATTATAGGATTCATTCGTTCCAAAATGCTGGAATTAACTTTTTCTACCTGACGTGAAAGTTCTGCGTTAAGATAGTATTGGATGATTTTATTTGAAATATCGTAAAAAAATGTACATGCAACTATAGTTATTATAAGGAGTGGGGCAAGCATTCCCATAAACAGCATCCGTGATTTCTTTTTAGTTGACATTTTTGAAAAATCTTTCTTTTTAGCCATATAAACCTCTGAAAAATTTAAAGAAAAATAATAATGCACTTTATTATCGGCTGTTTTCCACTTTGTCTTGATTTATTTTTAAGTGGGTCGATTTTCTGAAAATTTTAGATTTATATTCTATCATATAATATAACAGAATATTTAAGAAAAATTGGAGTTCGTCTTGAAAATACGTTTATTATTTATATTTTTTTTAGTTTTCTTTTGTACAGCACTGTTTTATTTTGGATGTAGCACCTATGCTGTTGTGCTTTTGTAGGAGGGGAAGTCTACTAAGTATTTTGAGTAAATAAAACTGACTATAAATAAATCAGCTTTAAATTATTTCATGCTTTTTGCAATTCTGTGTGTTTCTAGATACGGTTGAAATTCTCTATGTTCCTGAACAAAATTTTCGGCGGTGTGTTCGTATTCTGCCCATGAACATTCAAACAGTCTTTCCACACCGGGAATGCTTCCAAAGTCAGTAACAGGAAGATAATGGTAATCTAGCGTGTTTTCATTAAAGAAATCTCTTACGCTTTGTACTGAATTATATAGAACATAACCTGCAAAACCAGAACAAACAAATTTTTTATTTTCATTCTGATTTTCTATTGAATTAAGTTCTTCTATATCTTTTCCAGTTCTAAAGAATTCTTCCAGTTTCTTTTCTTCGGGGGTGCGTTTAAGGCTTCGCTTTACAGATTTGTCTGCCATTACAAAATTGAGAGCCGAATCATACTGAACATCCATGTTATTTTGAATTATTGCGATTGCTTTTTCTCGTTCTTCTGGAGTAACTTTTATGCTGTAGATGTATGCGGTAGATTTTTGTTTATCGCATTGAATCATGTATTCGTTACTAGTTTCTTTACTGCAAATTTCAAAATTCAACTGAGGATTTGTAAGAGAAGTAAGGCCTAAAAAACAATCATCAAGATGAAAACTCATTGCAACATGGCTTGCGGAAAAAGAATTTACTTCGGTAAGTGTAATTCCTGTTTTTAAAAGGTTTGCAATATAAAGTGGATTTTTGTAAACAGGGTCGTAGAGACGTAAAAAAATGTAACAATCATTTTCGTCGGTTTGTGGGGCTTCAAAAAAAGAGTTTGAAACAATATTGTCCGAAAGATTGTGTTTCTCTTTAGAAGTAGAAGCACAAGCCATAAATACAATAAATGAAAGGAAAACACTACAAATACTGATAACTACTCTACGTTTCTTCATGGCCCCATAATAGCACTTTTTACAAATTATGACAAATAGTTATTTTTTTTAGATTATTTTTAGAGTTAGAAATTTTTGACGGAGAGGCGGAGACGGATGTCGGCATATTTCCCATATTTGCGTTTTTTTGTATAATTAAAATGCAATGAAAATTCAGTTAAACGATTTGAAAAAAAGCTACAGCTCACCAGATGGTACAACTCAAATTCATGCCGTTGATGGTGTTAGTCTCGAAATTCCTTCCAATCAGATTTTTGGAATTATTGGAAAAAGCGGTGCCGGTAAATCTTCTCTTGTGCGCCTTATTAGTATGATGGAACACCCTGATTCCGGTGAAGTCTGGTACGACGATAAACGCGTGGATAATTTACCAGAAAAAGAACTTGTTTTGCAGCGCCGCCGTATTGGTATGATTTTCCAGAATTTTAATCTGTTCAGTTCTCGTTCTGCAGGTCAGAATATTGCATACCCAATGGAAATTTGCGGAGTTCCAAAAGAAAAAATAAATGCCCGCGTGGATGAACTTTTAGCATTGGTAGAACTTAGCGACCGAAAAGATGCCCGTATAAGTACACTTTCTGGCGGACAAAAACAGCGAATTGCAATTGCCCGTGCGCTTGCAAATAATCCCGATATTCTTTTTTGTGATGAAGCTACAAGTGCCCTTGACCCGCAAACTACAAAATCAATTCTTGATCTTATTCGCCGCATTCAGTCTCAGATGAATCTTACAGTTGTAATGATTACTCACCAGATGGAAGTTGTTCGCGATGCCTGCAGTCAGGTTGCCGTAATCAACGAAGGTAAAGTCGTAGAGCAGGGAAGTGTAAACGATATTTTCTTAAATCCAAAACATTCGGTTACAAAAGATTTCCTTTCTCATATCAGTTCAAATGCCCGCGACGCAGTTTTTGGTTCAGATGGTGTTTCCGCTGCTGGAACGGATTCAGACAATCAATTTGTACGCTGGTCTAAAGAAGGTGGCGCTTACGAACTGGGATTCCCGTCAGATTTACAGGGAGCACCGGTTCTCAGTCATCTTGCAAAAGATTTTGATATTGAATTTAACATTCGTGCAGCTGGAGTTCAAAAACTTACAGATTCAAGCGTTGGCAGAATGATAATCGATTTTACTGGTTCGGACGACGAAATTGAAAAAGCAGTTGAATGCCTTAAAAACAAAGGCTTAATCGTAAAAAAGGTGGCAGAATAATGAATGCAGAAGTTGTAAAATATTTTTCGGTAATTGGAGAAGCAACCTGGCAAACTCTTATAATGGTTTTCTTTTCTACAATTTTTGGGCTTCTTTTGGGGCTTCCTCTTGGAATCTTTCTTTGCACAAGTGACCCTTCAACCGGCTTAAAACCACGCAAAGTAATGTATCAGATTCTTTCTATTATAATAAACATTTTGCGTGCAATTCCTTTTGTAATTCTCGTAATTCTTTTGTTTCCGTTTACACGTGCAATCTTACATACTGCAATCGGTACAAAAGCTTCTGTAGTTCCTTTAACAATTGCCGCTGCTCCTTTTGTTGCCCGCGTAATTGAATCTTCTCTAAAAGAAGTTGACCCGGGTGTAATTCAGGCAGCCCGTTCAATGGGTTCTACAAATCCGCAGATTATTTTTAAGGTTTTGTTGCCAGAAGCACTTCCTTCTATAATAAATGGAATTACCCTTACAATTATTAATCTTATTGGTTATTCTGCAATGGCCGGAACAGTTGGTGGCGGTGGACTTGGAGATGTTGCAATCCGCTATGGTTACCAGCGTTATCGTGTAGAATACATGCTTGGTGCGGTTGCAATCATCCTTATTCTTGTAGAAGTGATTCAGTTAATTGGTACAAAAGTTGCAAATTCAATGCAGGCAAAACGTTAATTATCGCTATTATTAATGTATTCCTGCATAAGCTGGACGAACAGGTAAATCTTCTTGTAGAGATTAACGCTAAAATCTTTGAGCGGTGTTTCAAAGAATTTTTCAAGTTCGCGCCAGTTTGCAACAATAATTGGCTTTGGCTTTACGTAATCTTCTATAAGCTGTTTCATCGTTTTTCCAATAGCAATAAAATCCTGAGTACATGTAATAATGAAATTTCTTGCCATTTCGTTTGCATCAGAAACAACACGATTAATAATGTTTTCTGCTCCAGGATCGTGAGCAGTTTTTGGAAGCAATGTCTTTATTTTTGAACCCATTGTTCCATCTTCTGCAAGGTTTTCATCAAAAGCAATAATTTCATCCGAAATTTTAAGCAATTCCTGATATGCATTCGACATGCTTGCCGAGAGCGTTGAGTCCCACTGCCCGCGAATTACAACAATATCATAATATTCACGAATATCTTTTTTTACATATTCCAAAAGAAACGTTTTTAAGTAATTGAGCGCGTCTGTATATTCGTAAGTGCTTAATTCTTTTTTTACAAATACAGCATTGTTTTCTTCAACATAATTTTTTAAGCTCGAAAAACTTGTTGAACCAAAAATCTGCATACAAAGTGAACTTGATTTGCTTGCTTTTTGGTCGTGCGAAATTTTATCCAAAAGTTTACGCGTATCAGTCTGGATTTTTTCTACGTAATCTTCAACAAGAGCTTCGTATTTGTAAATTGGCTGCGTAACGTATTTTGGGTCTTTGGAAATGTGCTGAATCATATATTCAAAAGCACCCGAACTCTGAATAGAACGGATTCTTGCAACAATTTTTTTCCAGTTATTCAAACCAACAAAATCGCGTCCGTGTGTTTTCTTGAGCATTTCAAAAAGTTCGCCCCAGATTACAGATTCGTCGGTGATAGAATAAGCAACTGCCACAAAATCTTTTAAATCATTTACTATATAATCAGCATTAATTTTATCAAACTGAGGTGTTGAATCAAAATTGTTTTCCTGAATTGAAGGCCAGAATTTTCGCAGTAAAACATAATAATCAAAAAGACAAAAATCCTTAAAAAGAACAAATGCTTTATACAAATTTTCTGTTTTTGCGAATCGTGTATTGTCAAATTCATGAGAAAAATCAGAAAGTTCCTGTTCTACTGTAGCCTTTAACTTATTAAACGGAACTTTTTTAGAAGCATCAAGAATTGTCTGTTCTTCAAAATGTTCCAGAAGTTCAACCTGATGTTCAGAAAGTGAATAATTCAAAATCTGACGCTTAAAAATATTTGGATTAGGCGTAGATTTTATAAGCAGTTGAGCCGGATTTGTAATTTTGTACAAATCATAAAAAAGTTTTGCAAAAGGAGCCTGTGCTTCTCCTGTTCCCGGTTTATAATAACTATGGAATTTTGTCTTAGAAAAATTTTTAGCAATCATTTTAAGACGGCGTTTTTTTTCTGCTTCTGGGTTAGAACTCTTAAAAAGATTTGCAAAAAGGCTCTGGAAAAATCCTGGTTTAGCTTCTTTTGATGAGCCTTGTTTTTTATCGTCTGCTTTTATATCCATAATACTCTATAATATGTCATTATCCTCTTAAATTCAAGTTTTATAATCCTATGGAACATTATTTTCAACTGCATTATAATAAGCGCTTATAAGGAGTTAACATGAAGAAAATTCTTTCTATGCTGACTGCTGGAATATTTGTTCTTTCCGCAGTAAGTGCTGATTACAATCCTCCTGTAATGGGAGAAAATTTCTACGAGCTTTCTAGTCCACGTCAGTTATCAAATGCAAACTCGTCAACTGGTGGAGGAATCTTTTATGAAGGTCCAGATTCAATTCTTGTAAATCCTGCTTTGACTGCAGGTGAGCAGCGCGTTGTTCTTAATCTTGCAAACACAGAACTTTTTGCTTCTGGCAATTATGGCGATGCTTTCCAGCTAGGTATTACAATTCCATTTAAATGGGCAGTTCTTACCGGTTATGCAAACGGTGTTTTTTCTAATTCCGATGCTATGAAGGTTGGAAATAGTTTTAACATTAAGGGTGCGCTTTCAAAACAGATTTCAGACAGACTTAGTCTTGGAATGAGTCTTAATGTTGGTGTTTTTGGTGGAAGCGGATATGAAGATTCTTGGGATTTGTTTGCAAATCTTGGTGGTCTTTATTCAGTTGGAGATGTAGGTTTCTTAAAAGATGTAAGATTTGGTGTTGCAGTTTCAAATCTTGGTAAACCTTTCAGCAAAACTGAACTTCCTGGAATTAGAACTGCAACAAGAGTAGTTACAATTCCAAATGAAGATCCTGAATCTGAAGAACCTCCAGTAACAAGAGAAGAAACTTATATTCCAAATGCAGGTGCATTCCCACAGATTGGAACTTTGCAGATTGGAGCTGGTGCACTCTTGCTTTCTACAGAATATGTAAAAATTGGTGCATCACTTGATTTTACTACACCGCTTTTCCAGAACTTTATTATGGATGCTGGTCTTCAGTTTTCTATAAAGGATATGCTTTTTGTTAGTGTTGCAGAAAAATTGAATATTGCAGAAATTGCTAATGGCCATAAGGATTTTATGCCTTCATTTGGAATTTCGTTTAAGTTTGATTTTTCTACATCTCTTGATTACGCACAGCGCCACGGATGGAATCAGAGTGAAATGACAATTACAGGAGCTTACAAGAACTTCTATAATTCAGTTCACGGTGCTTCTGAAGGTGTTGATTTGTATCTTGGTATGCCGGATAAAGAAGCTCCGGTAATCAATATTATCTTTGAAGAAGAAGGAGCAGAATAATGAAAAAAAGTACTCTTTTTACAGCAGCTCTTGTACTTTCTCTTAGTGCTTCAGCAGTTTTTGCGGCACCAAAAGAAAAATATATTTCTCCTAATAACGATGGTGTTCAGGATAATCTTGACATCAAACTTAATATTTCGGAAAAACGCTATGTTTTGGGCTGGAGCCTCGTAATTACAGACAAGGAACTTACAAAAGAAGAAATTATTGATTCAGCAAACGAAGAACACAAAGTTTACATCAAAACAAACTCTGTTGCTCTTCCTTCCAAACTTACATTCAAA
Source organism: Treponema sp. (assembly GCA_024680155.1). Lineage (GTDB taxonomy): Bacteria > Spirochaetota > Spirochaetia > Treponematales > Treponemataceae > Treponema_D. The sequence goes on along the minus strand of JAILCM010000007.1, from coordinate 23,561 downwards.
TCATTCTTTAAGCAGCTTTTTTCTGTTAAAAAGCCGGTTGAAATTCCTGATGTTGTAAGCTGGAACGGTACTACAAAAAGTGGTGAAACAGCTCCAGATGGAACTTACTACTATTATATTACCGCAACTGATGATAATGATAACGTTGGTGTTGCAGGTCCTTATCCTGTTGTTGTAGATACTTTTGCTCCAGAAATTGACCTTACACAGCCAGCCGACAGAATTTTTGGTGAAGGTTCAAAGGCTGTTCTTAATATCAAGCAGTCTGGTTCTGTAGAAGATGAATGGATTGCTCTTTTTAAGACGGTCGATGGAACTGTAGTACGCACATTCAAATGGGAAAATGGCGCTCCAGAAGATATTGCATGGGGTGGTACAAATGACGACGGGCTTCCTGTTGAAGACGGTGTTTATTCTTATGAAATTACCGCTACAGACCGCGCAGGAAATGTTGCTCCTTCTACAAAAGTTACAAACATCATTTTCTCTGCCGAAAAACCTGTTACAAATATTGCAGTTACTGGTTCACGCTACTTTTCTCCACAGACAGAAAGTTCAATTCAGTCTGTAACTTGTGCTCTTACAATTCCACTTCCAGATGAAAGAAGCGGTAACAAACTTACAGAATGGTCTGTTGATATTAAAAATAAAGATGGAAAAGTTGTTCGTACATTCAGTCACAATGATTTAGGTGTTCTTCCACCTGCTCAGATTGAATTTGACGGAACTGACAATAACGGAAATCTTCTTGCAAATGGTGAATATCAGGCTGTAGTTCATGCTAAATATCTTAACGGTTATGTTCCTGCAGAAGCTGCTTCTCCAATCATCGTGCTTGATACAGAAAAACCTGCCGCTCAAATTCGTGCATCTGACAAAGTATTCGGTGCCGGTTCAAAGAGCGACGTAAAATTCTCTATTATGATTACACCTTCAAGTGGAGCTCCAGTTCCATCTTGGAAAGCTGAAGTTCGTACAGCCGCTGGTGAAGTTGTTAAGACTTTTGACCTTGGTGCTTACCCTCCAGAAACTGTTACATGGAACGGTATTAACGACAAAGGTGCAATTGCAGAAAAAGGAAATTATACACTTGCTTTGGTAGCTCAGGACCTTGCCGGAAATATTGGTGGAGGAATTTCTGCTGAAGAAGTTACATTCGATACAACCGAAGCTCAGCTGCTTGTTGCAATGTCTGATATCGCATTTGCTCCAAAGGGAAACAGTTCTAAAAAATCAATCACTTTCTCTCCTGTAACTCAAACAAAAGATATAGCTGAATACGAATTTGCAATTAAAGATAAGAGTGGAAAGAAGATTTATTCAAATGCTTCAAAAGGTAAGCTTCCTGCAAAATTTGTATGGGATGGAAAAGACAGCGATGGAGTTTATTGTGATGACGGCTTGTATTCGGCTCAGCTTACTGTAACTGCAACTAACGGTTCAACTGCAGCAGCTGCAACTTCCGAATTTGAGCTTGATACAAAAGTTCCAGAACTTGAATGGTCAACACCTTGGACATACTTCTCTCCAGATGGCGATGGAAATCAGGATTCAATTCCACTTGCATTTGCTAAGGCTTCTAAAGAAAAACTTTGGACTGCCGAAATCCGTGATTCAAAGAACAAGACTGTAAAAACTTATTCTTGGAGTGGAGTAAAATCTGAACTTGCATGGGATGGTACAGATGAGTCTGGAAATACTTGTGCTGACGGAAAATATTCTATTGTAATTGCTGCAACTGATGATGCAGGTAACTCTTTCAGTACAGATGTTAAGAATATTGTTCTTGATACACGCGAAACAAAACTTTACCTTACTGCTGAAGAAGAAGGAATTTCTCCAAACGGCGATGGTAAACTTGAAGTTCAGGAATTTGCAGTAAAGGCTTCTCTTGCTGAAGATTTGCTTTCTTGGAACTTTGATGTTCGTAAAGAAGATGGAACTTCTGTATACAGCCTTTCAGAAAAAGACAGCAAAAACCTTCCTGCTTTAATTAAATGGAATGGTACAGATAAAAATGAAAATGCTTGCGAAGGAACCTTTACTGGTACTTTGACTGCAACATACTTAAAAGGTAATAAGGTAAGTGCAGTTTCTGCTCCATTTGTTTGTACTGCTACTGCTCCACAGTTGAGTGTAGGATTAAAGGTAAAACCTGAAGAGGCAATCTATTTTAGTCCTGATAACGATGGATCTGCTGATGATTTGTATATCTTGCTTACAGGAAATACAAAGGCTAAGATTAAGAACTGGTCATTTGTAATTAATGATCCAAAAGGAAAGACATTCTGGAAAACAGAAGGTAAAAATCAGCTTACAGAACAAATTGTTTGGGATGGTTTGAGTAATACACAGAAAGATGCGGCTGGTAAAGCTGAACGCGTTCAGTCTGCAATGGATTATCCATATACATTCACTGTTACAGATAATCTTGGAATGACCTCTTCTATAAGTGGTTTGATTGCTGTTGATGTACTTGTAATTCGTGAAGGTAACGTTCTTAAGATGGCAGTTCCTTCTATCATCTTTGAATCTGATGCTTCTAACTTCCAGAAAGCAGGAAAACTTAGTCAGGAACAGGTTGATAAGAACATTCAGATTCTTAACCGTATTGCTGACATCCTCAAGAAATTCTCTGATTACAAAGTTACAATCCAGGGACACGCTAACCGAGTTTCTGATAATATTGATGAAGAGACTGTTGATAATATGCAGCAGTGGGGACGCGCTCTTGGACCTTTGTCTAAGGAACGTGCCGACGCAATTAAAGATTACCTTGTAAAACGTGGAGTTAGTGCTTCTAACGTTAGTACAGAAGGTAAGGGTGGTACAAAACCTGTTGTTAATCCAAAAGATTCTGATAACAACTGGAAGAACCGTCGCGTTGAATTCATTCTTGTAAAATAGTTTGAATAAAACTTGAACTTTAGAATAGATTGAGCGTAAAACTCGATTGAATTAATTGACCGTCAGATTTTTTAGTCTGGCGGTCTTTTTTTTTTGTGAATGTGTGTGTGGGGGGGGAAAATGGGGGCGCCTCCGTTTATGTGATTTTTTTTTGAAAAAAAATTAAAAAAAATCGTGATTAAGTGTTGACACAAAATCCATTTTTCTATAATATAATACTCACGTTCAGCAATGAACCGGATGGTTGCTTAGCTCAGCTGGTAGAGCAATGGACTGTTAATCCATGTGTCGCAGGTTCAAAACCTGCAGCAGCCGCTAGAAGGTCTTCCAAATTGGGAAGACCTTTTTTTATGTTAAAAAAAAGATTCTGCAGGTTTTGAACCTTGTAAAACGACGACTGTAACGCCAAAACCCGTGTAAAATTGTTATGACAAAAAAAGAACTTCGTCAATTTATTAAATCTCAGATTACAGAACATTCAGGCGAACTTTCCGGTCTTTCTGAAAAAATCTGCGAAAACATTATTTGCGCTCCCGAATTCAGTTCATCACACTTTATCTTTTCTTATATGCCGCTTCCAGACGAAGTTGACGTTCTTCCTCTTGTAGAACCAATTTTTGCTTCTGGTAAAAAACTTGCCCTTCCGCGAGTGGATTCTGCAAGTGGTAAAATGGATTTTTATCTTTTTAATAATATGCAGGAATTCACAAATGGAACTTCATCAGGTTATTGTGGAATACTGGAACCATCAGAATCTGCTCAAAAAATCACCCAGATTCAAATAAAAGAAAAAACTTTAATTATTGTTCCGGGGCGGGCGTTTACTTTGGAAGGAAAGCGTCTTGGTCGCGGAAAAGGCTTTTACGATTCTTATCTTGCACCTCTTTCTCCTATGGAAAATTTTTGTTTTGCAGGTGTATGTTTTCCTTTTCAAATTGTAAGCAAACTTCCTTTTGATGGTCATGATATTCCTGTGCAAAAAGTTTTTTCATGTTCTTTTTGTAAATAATTCGTTCGAAAAATCAGGAAAATGCAAAATTTTTTTTAAAAAAAACTACCTTTTCGGGTAGTGTTTTTTTTTATGGCCCATTGTAGAATATTTGCAGATTAAAAAACTAGGAGACAGAAATGGGATTGTTTAATTCGTCAAAGGGTGATGGAGTTGGTTTTGCTAAGATTCCTAATACTCAGAAATTTACAAATGAAGATTTGCTCGAAAAGCTTTCTGCAATTAAAGTAAGCTTTGGTACACCAATTATGGGTGATATAAGAGGAACCCAGTCTGTAATGTATAAAAAAGTCGGTGATATGTTTGACATTTTTGTCAGAGTTGACGGCGACAATGTTATTATGGGAAAACTCGGTACAGACGGTGTTAGCAGTGGAGCAACAGCTTTGAGCATGGGACTTGATATGCTCCTTGGTTCAAAAGATAAGGGAACTTCTACAGCAGACCGTGCAGTTGATGAACTTGCCGAAATTGTTGGAAAACTTGAAAAAGGTGAAACCGTAACAGAAAGTACAGCTACAACATCTGTTAATACTTCAACAGGTTCAATCATTGATTTGTACATGAAGCAGAAATTGCTCGCAATCAAACCTCAGTTTGATATTACAGATAAAGATGGTCAGGCTGTTTACCATGTTGACGGCGATTTGCCAAGATTGAACTTCTCTATTAAGAAGAATGGCGAAGAAGTTGTTTTGCTTAAGAAAAAGCTTATAGCAATCATGCCAGAATATACAATCGTTGTTAATGGACAGGAAGTTGGAAAACTTAAGAAAAAGGTTACACTTCTTAAACCACAGCTGAACGGTACAATTAACGGACAGGAACTTAAGATTCAGGGTGATTTGTTCGACTGCAACTTTGATATTTTGGTTGGTTCACTCTTAATCGGTCATATCGACAAAGATTTCAGTTTCTTCCATGATTGCTTTAGAATTCAGGTTTTGAATGAAGAGTATCAGAATATTCTTATGGCTCTTGCTATAATTTGTGATAACGTCGTAGATGCAAGCCAGAGTTAATTCTGTGTAAGAGCAGAGCAGGATTTTTGGTAGAGAGTAAATTATTTGCCCGGTGATTATTTGCCGGGCTTTTTTTTGTTTTATTGTTCTGTCATTGTCGGACTTGATCCGGCAATCTCTATTTAATTTTTCTTTCCCTGATTGTGTATTCTTTAAATCCTTTTTCTTTTAATCTTTTTTCCATTGCAGCTAAATCTTCTGTTGCAACCTGCCTTATTACTACACGGAAAATTCCTTCTGATTTTTGAAAAACAACATTTGTAAAGCCGGCTCTTAAAAGCGATTGTGCAAGTTTATTTGCGTTTTCTCTTGAACTGAATGCTCCAAGCTGAATATCCCAGATTTTTCCAGGCGCGCGATTTTGAGTTGATGTGTTTGCTACAGTTGTGGTTGTATTTTGGTTTTGAGTTTTTTCTTCAAGTTTTGCCATCTTTTCCATGGCTTTTTCCGCAGTAACTTTACTTTGCTTTGAATGTTCAGTCAGTTTTACAATTTCGAGCTTTACTTTTACAGTACCGTCGCCAGTCATTTTTAAAGTGTTAGCTGCTGCACAAGAAAGATCAATTTCGCGTCCAACTACAAAAGGTCCGCGGTCATTTACACGTACATCCACCGTAAGTCCGTTCTTAAGATTTGTTACTCTTAATATTGTTCCAAATGGCAATTCTTTGTGTGCGCAAGTGTAATCATTCATATTAAAAGTTTCGCCGCTGGAAGTTAGTTTTCCATGGAAAGCGTCTGCATAATAGGAAGCAACAACGTTAGTTTTATAAACTGTAAGTTTTGATGTTTTTTGTGAAGTTTGTTTTGAATTTTGTGCCCAAAGTGTGATTGATGTTGTAAATAAACAAAATAATGCCAGTATTTTTTTCTTATTCATGCTGGAATTATCGGCGGAAAAGGCTTTTTAATTTATGTTTAGCTTTTGTTAGTTCAGGTTAGTTTATATCAGCTACAGTTCCGCCGCGCAAAAGTCTTCCAGAAATCATAACTTGATTTTTTTCGGTTTGCTTTGTTTTTTCAATTTTGTGAATCAGCATTTCGGCCATTTTTTTACCGATAGCCTCACCATCCTGTTCGTAAGTTGTAAGTGGTGGCAGCATCATCGAAGTAAGCATAATTCCATCGTAACCAACAATGCTAATGTCTTTTCCTAAAACAAGTTTTCTGCTGTTAAGTTCGCGCATTCCACCAAGTGCCGAATAATCATCCGGGAAGAAAATGCAGGTTGGAGGTTCTGGCAAAGAAAGAAGAATGTTAGTTGCTTCTGCACTCGTGATAGGGTCGTGGTAAAGTCCTTCTGCAAAATAAGAATCTGGAATTGAAATATTATGTTTTTTTAGTGTTTCCAAAAAAATTGATTTTCGCTGCTGTGTTACCGAAGTATTTTCTCCGTGGATCATTGCAATTTTTTTATGACCTTTAGAAATAACATATTCGGTAAGTTCCGTCATTCCTTTTTTGTTGTCGCTAAAAACAGAAAGATTTTCCTCTCCGTAATTGTAATCAAGCGTTACTGTTGGAATTTCGCTTTCTACTAAAGTTTGAATATCTTTTCGCGAAAAATCGGCACTTAAAATTGCAACTCCGTCAAAATTTCTTCCGTTAATGTGGCGAAAGTAATCATAATTTTTATCGTTAGTTGGTCCAATAAACGTAACATCATATCCTTTTGCTTGAGTTACGGTTTGGAGTCCGCTGATAATTTTTGCAAAGTACTGATGTTGTAATCCGCTTCCTGTTTTATCTACGAAGATAATTCCAATATCATAAGTTTTGTTGGTTCTTAGTGTTCTGGCGGCAATATTTGGATGATAGCCCATTTCTTTAGCTTTATTCTGAACAATCTTAATTGTTTCTGCGCTTATTTCGGGACTACCTTGCAGAGCTTTACTTACAGTCGAAAATGAAAATCCGCACTCTCTCGCAATATCCTTTAAAGTAACCAAAAAACGTGCCTCCAGAAAATATCTTTATTTAATGATTCAATGTTATTCTTAAATCGTTTTTTTCGCAAGCAATCATCCCTTTGACAATTGCATTATATAGCTTTATTTTCTTGAAAATTAACATCGTTTTTTATATATTATTAAGGAAATACTTTATTTTTGGGAGTAAAAATGAATTCAATTTACAATTCTCCACGTTTTGATGACGATGAAGAAAAAAAAGCACCAAAAGCTCCAGATCCATTTTCTGAGCGTTTTTTAAAGACTCGTCAAATTATTTTAAGTGGTGAGATTAACAAAGACCTTGCTGATGGAATTGCACGTCAGCTTTTAATTCTTGATTCAGATGATTCAAAGGCACCAATTTATATGTACATCGATTCTCCTGGTGGTGATGTTGATGCTGGTTTTGCTATTTTTGATGTAATCCGTTTTGTAAAAGCACCGGTTTATCTTATTGGAATGGGCCTTATTGCTTCTGCCGCAACTTTGGTTTTGCTTTCAGTTCCAAAAGAGCGCAGACTTGGTTTGCCTAACAGCCGTTACCTTATTCATCAGCCGCTTGGTGGAATGCGTGGAGTTGCAACTGATATTGAAATTTACGCAAAAGATATGGAAAAAATCCGTGCAAAGTTGAATAAGATTATTTCGGAAGAAACAGGAACTGCTTTGGAACAGGTTTCAAAAGATACCGAACGTGATTTCTGGCTTGATTCTGAAGAAGCTGTAAAGTACGGATTGATTAGTTCTATCATTACAAAAAAAGACGAACTTAAAAAGTAATGACGTTTGCTTTATCCGATGCCCTTGTGGATTCAATTTTTTCTGCTCTCGAAAATCAGGAACAAAAATTTCTGGTTGATGCTGAACATGCGGTTCTTGTAGAAGAGTGTGAATCTTATAGGGCAGACGAAGAAAATTTTTATAAATTACCGGAATGGAATTCGGCAGATGGTTTTAAAATGCGGGAAGAGTTTACGGAAAATGTTCGTTTCCCGATTGCCCGCGAAGAATTGAACGATGTGCTCCATTCAGGAAGGGGGGTATTTAAGAATTTTAAAATTGTATTAAAAAAGTATCCTGAAATTGAAAAACGTTGGCATTTGTATAAAAACAAAAGGCTTCGTGCTTATATCAATCAATGGTACAACGAATTGCGTGAAATATGGGGACTTGAAAAACTGGATTATATTCCTGAATCTGATGAAGATCTTGTTCATGATGATTTTTCTTTTATGGAATATAGTGCAGAAGATTATTGTGATGAAATTAAAAAACATATACGCGCAGCATATTTTAGTGCAGAAAATCTACCGGAAGATTTAAAATCGGCATTTCATGAAATCTGGCTGGAAAAATTCACGTCAGCGGATTATTTGAATCAGACTGGTTATGTTTGCCGCACTCTTTCTGATGATTTTGCAGGCTGTATTACGACAGCTCCTGCTCCAAAAAAACAGGGACAGGTTATGATTTTGACAAGCCTTTTTGTTCCTGAGATTTTCCGTGGTTTTGGAATTGCTACAGAATTAATTTCTATGTGCCTTTCAAAGTTAAAAGAAAACGGAAAAAAATGGCTTATTTTGCCAGACAGTATTATGCCGGAACAACTTCAATTCTTATTAACACGTACAGGATTTGAAAAAATGGGTTTTGGCTACGCAGTAAAAATTTAAATAGGAGAAATTGTATGGGATACAATAATTTCAGAAACGATTTTCAGTTAAACGAAGAAAAAGCAGCAGAGTTTTTGCAGAATGCTGTAGAAAAAATTACAACAGAAGAAGACATTGATACTCTTACAGATTTAATAAAAATTTATAAGAAGAATGTTCCTCTTACAAGAAGAAAGTATGTAATTGCATATTTGCTTAAGGAAGCTCTTAAACATTATCATTCATTTGGAAATAATCGTCATAATAATGATAGAAACCGTCGTCGTGATGAACGTCCTGCTAGACCAGTTACACCAAGAACTTCTTATAATGATGCAGAAGAAAAAACAATGGAAGAAAAACCACGTCATCCACGTGTAGAAATTGATCCAGAACAGGCTGCTTCAATCTTTATCAGTATTGGTAAGAACCGCCGCGTTTACCCACGAGACCTTGTTGGTATTCTTATTGCAGTTGGTGGAATTGACCGCGAACGCATTGGTGATATTAAAGTTCTTGCAAACTATTCTTTTGTTCAGCTTTACAAAGAAGATGCTCAGATTGCTATAGACAAGCTCAACGGTTACGATTACCGCGGAAGAAAACTTGCAGTAAGTTACAGCAAACAGAAGGATGAAGACGCTGCAGAAGAAGAAAACGAAATTCCTGTAGAAGCTGCTTCTTCTTACGGTGCAGACTCAATTTCGGAAGAACAGATGGCTGCTGAAGATGCTGCTGCTTATGCTGCCGCAGAAAAAGCCGCTGCCGATAAAGAACCATTTGGAAGCGTTCAGTAAGGATAGTGCCTAAGTAAGCGCATTTATACAAATAAAAGTGGCAGGGGTACTCCCTGCTATTTTTTTATAATATGTGTTTCCTTAATAAAAAAGGCGAGGAAGTGAGGTATTTATGGATATTAAAGTTTTGAATACAGGTCTGCTTAGAGTGAACACACTGGTTGTGCCGCTTTGTGATAATAAAGTTTTTGTTGTAGATCCTGCTGCCTGTCCTTATTCACATGACGGCGATAAGATTACCGGTTACCTTAGAGAGAACGGACTTGATTGTTACGCTATAATCCTTACTCACTCGCATTTTGACCATATCACAGGAATTGCTACTTTAAAAAAGGCTTATCCTGCCGCTAAAATTGCAATCCACCAGAACGAAGCTGAAGAACTTATGAGTCCGCCCGGCCCAATGAACCAAAGTGTTCTGCAGTTTTTTGGGATGGCTTCTTTATTGGAAGTTGTAGCGCTTCAGCCGCCCGCAGATGTGCTTTTGAATCATGGGGATACGCTTTCTGTATTGGAAGAAGGAGGCGCTCATCCCGACCTCATCTCCGCCCTTTCTTCTTGGAAAGTCCTTCTAACGCCCGGACACACACCAGGTTCCATCTGTTTATACAATAAAAAAGAAAATGTTCTTATTTCCGGCGACACATTGTTTGAAGACGGTTGGGGGCGTACCGATATGTATGGCGGAAACGAGATTCAGCTTATGAAAAGTCTGCGGGAACTTAGAGACAAAATTCCTGCAGGAACAAAAGTTTACCCTGGTCACGAATCAGATTTTGTAATGGGGAAATAATTTCTATGCAAGTGGCGTGTAAATTTTAAATTCTGAAAGTGGATTCCATGCTTCTGTTCGTTGCAAAAATGCTGTATCAATAAAGTTTTTGCCTATTGTAAGAATTGCAAAACTTGCGTTGTGATTGTCGCGTGGAAAACTACAGCTTCCCGGATTTATAAAACGAATACCATTTACGGTATTGTCAGAAGAAACGTGGGTGTGACCGTAAAGAACTGCTTTGCATCCAAGAATTTTTGCTTCAAGTCCCATTCGTTCAAAACTAACACCATAACTGTGACCGTGTGCAATCATTAATTGAATTCCATTTACAGTCAAAAGCTGGCTTTGTGGATTAATTAGTTCCGGTCGTTTGAAAATTGTTTTTTTAGGCGAAAGATTTCCCAAGTTGTAATAAGGTTCATCACAATTTCCACGAACAAATGCAATTACTGGTGGAAGGGCTTCATCAATTTTTTCATCTTTTACCGATTTTCTAATAAGGCCTGTTAAATCTATATTTCCGTCGCCGCAATGAACAAGAGCATCACATTCTTTTCCATAACGAAGAACAATATTTTCCAGAGCATCGTACTTCCCATGCGAATCCGAAACTACCAGAACTCTGGCATTTTCTTTTTTTGCAAGATTATTTAGAGCTTCCTCGGTTGCAAAAATATTATTAATTATCGATATCTCTTTCATAAAAAACTTCCATCCGTGATATTTTATTATACTATTAAAATCTTAGTATAAAATAAAATGATTTACAGATTGAAGTCCAGTTTCGGGGTCAAGATAGTGGGCAAGTTTTTCTCCGCGGAACATCTGCATTGCATTTGCCTGAACAGACGAATTTTTTGGAAGAGGCGCCCCCAATTCAATCAAATAATCAAGCAGCTGGCACAAAATTTGAGGTGCTTTTTGCGTAATAAAAAGTTCATCGTTAGAAAAAGATTCTTCTGCAATGTCGCCGGTTTGCATTCTGTCTATAACAATATCACAGGTTGCTTCAAGTCCAAGAACGTCATCCTGTGGAAAAAGAGCTGCAATTGGGAACGGAATAGACATATTCCATTCATCTTGGAGTCTTGCAAGCGAAATATGAGTGTTTTCCGGGGCACCAAGAATAACTGCGGCACAATAATCACGGTTTGAATCAGAAAGAAAATTTTTTAAATCTGTGGGGTACATTTTTCCGTTATGCCTAAAATCATCAGGGTAGGTGATTGTAACAATTATTCCGCCGTCTTCTTCCAGACCATAACGTTCACCAAGAATTTCTTTATAGCTTTCTACAATTTCGGGAGTGTTAAAATCATATCCAAAAAGAATGGCAATTCTTTTATTTGTAATGTGCCAGTTTTGAATTCCAGAAAAATCAGTTTCTTCAGACGGGTAAACTTCAAGTGTAAGAGTGTTATCGTCTGAAAGTTCAACTTTTTCTTCTTCTTTACAGCTGCCAAAAATAAGTGATGAGATTGCAATTGCTGCAAAAAGGATTTTCGATTTAATATTTCTAAATGTATTTCTTCTTAAATTACTGCGGTTTTTCATAATCACTAGAATAGTACCGTATTTATTTTTTCTTGAAAAGGACATTCATTTTATAGTAGAATACAATCATGAACTTTGTGATGCCTGTTTTAGAGCTTATCGGTAGCTTGGGATTCCTGCTTTACGGTATGAAGCTTATGAGCGACGGAATTCAAAAAAGTGCCGGAGAAACTCTTCAGCGTGCTTTAAGTGTCCTTACCGGAAATAGATTTATGTCTCTTATGACTGGTATGATTGTTACGATGATTGTACAGTCTTCCGGTGCTACAACAGTAATGGTTGTTACTTTTGTAAATGCGGGACTTATGACTCTTACACAGTCTGTCGGCGTAATTTTTGGTGCAAACATCGGTACTACAATTACTGCCTGGATTGTTTCTATTTTTGGTTTTAATTTTAAGATTTCGTCTTTTGCAATTCCGCTTTTTGGTTTTGGATACCTTCTTTCCATATTGCGTAAAGGTGCTTATAAAAACTGGGCACAGGCAATCATGGGGTTTGCAATGCTCTTCCTTGGTCTTTCCGGACTTTCTGATGTATTTACTCCGGAACAGCTTGGATGGCTTTTTAAGATTCAGGGGGATGGAGTTGGAGCAATTCTTCTTGGATTTTTAATTGGTATTTTAATTACTGCGCTGCTTCATTCATCTTCTGCTTTTTCTGCAATCGTAATTACAATGGCATACAATAATCTTATTGGTTGGGAACTTGCCGCTGCAATGACGCTTGGAAGTAACATTGGTTCTACAATTGACGCTATTCTTGCTGCAATGCATACAAGTGCCGATGCACGCCGTTCAGCTTTAATTCATGTAATGTTTAACGTGTTCGGTACAATTCTTGCTTTGTGTTTCTTCCATCCGTTCTTAAATCTTGTTATGCTTGTAACTCCGGGCGGGGTAAATTCAAATATTGCAATTCGAATTTCAATGCTGCATACGGTTTTTAAGGTTCTTTCTACGGTGATTCTTCTTCCAATGCAGAATCCTCTTGTTGTTCTTAGTAAAAAACTTATAAAAGATGATAAACAGGATACTTCAAATGTTTACCGCCTTGAATTTACCGAACACCTTGCAAAAGATAACGTTACGGCTCACATCATTCAGGTAGAAAAGGCAATTGCAGATATGACTGATGTTGTAAGCGATATGTTTGATAAAATTCAGATTGGAGTTACAAAACGCGATTCTGATTTTATAGAAAAATATCAGGAAGAAAGCATGAAGGCCGAAGATTATGTTGATCAGATGCACGAGCAGATTACGCATTATCTTATAAAATGTCAGAGTCTTCAGATTACCGAAAAGCAGCTTAATCATATTACAGGAATGATTCAGATCGTAGATGAACTTGAAAATATGAGCGACAGCTGTTATGCAACAATAATGCTTATTAACCGCTCAATCGAAAAGAAGATGAAATTCCAGAATGAAGATATGGAACGACTTCTTCCTTATCTTGAGCTGGTTCGTCAGTTCCTTCAGTTTATACGCCGCAATATAAATCATCAGCTTAGTGCCGAAAAACTTGAGCTTGCACGTGAACTTGAAGACGGCATTGACGCTTTCCGTAAAGATTTAAAGAAAGTTGCACGAAAACGCCTTGAAGGTGGTGCCGATGTAAAAGCTGAGTTGCTTTATATTGATTTAGTGCGTAGAATCGAAAATATTGGTGATAACTGCTTTAGTATTTCTGAAACTTTAACTACTGCTTAAATTATGAATCAGGCTACGCGACGGCTTAGACCTCGTTTTTGGTTGCTGTTGATTGAACGATGTTTTATGTTTTGTTGTTGACAAATTTACAAAAAATGTCATAATACAATCTTAAGAGGGAAGTGAATATTTACTTTCCCAAAAAGGATTGTATTATGGACACTTCAAAATTCGAAAAAAATCTTGGTTCAAACCTTCCGCTTTTATTAAAAAACAAAGTTCAGAAAATTCCACACGCAACGCTTCAGGCAGTAAAAAACAAGAGCGGCATTTTTGTACGTTATACATATTCTCAAGTTTACCAGCATATTATTGAACTTGCTTACAGTCTTAAAAAAATTGGCATTAAAAAAGGTGACCGCGTTGGGCTTATGAGCGACAATCGCCGTGAATGGCTTATTACCGATTTTGCCCTGCTTAGTCTTGGTGCTTGTGATGTTCCTCGTGGCTGCGATTCAATGGGCGTAGAAATGCGCTTTATTCTGAATTTTTCGGAGTGCGAGGTAAGTTTTTTTGAAAATGCACGCCAACTCCAGAAAATCCTTGAAAAAACAGATGAAGTTCCTTTGTTAAAAAAAGCAGTTCTTTTTGACCATGCCGACGAAAAAACTCTAGAAGCGGCCAAAAATGCCGGAATTGAAGTTTTTTATTATTCTACGCTTGAATCGGAAGGAACCGAAGTTTCTAAAGAAGAATGGCTTGCGATTGAAAAAGGAATGGAAGAAATTTCCAAAGATGACGTTGCAACAATCATTTTTACGTCAGGTACAACAGGAGTTCCAAAAGGTGTTCAGCTTACTCACGATAATTATCTTGCTCAGTGCGAAGTTTGCCGAAGTGCTCTTTCTTTAATGCAAAGCGGAGATTTGTGGCTTACTGTTCTTCCAATCTGGCATAGTTTTGAACGTGCATTCTGTTATATGGTAATCACTCTGGAAGGCGGTTTTGCTTATTCAAAACCAATTGCTTCTGTAATGCTGCAGGATATGCAGTTGGTTCAGCCGCAGTGGATGAATGGAGTTCCTCGATTGTGGGAATCTATCGCTCAGGGAATTTTCCGCGAAATCAAAAAACAGAGTGCCTTGAATCGTTTTATTTTTGAGTTTTCTCTTGCTTACGGAAAAATTTACTACAAGGCAAAGCAGCTGTTTTTTGGAATGCGCTGCCGTTATTCTTGGTATCCACGTGTTTTTGATTATCTTCTTGGATTTATTCCGTTCATTCTTTTGTGGCCTGGATATTTTCTTTGTGAACAGCTTGTTTTTTCAAGAATCCGCGAAAAATTTGGTGGAAAATTCCGTGCCGCAATTAGTGGTGGTGGTGCGCTTCAGCCTGAAATTGAAGAGTTCTTTAATGTGATTGGATTTAAACTTTTGGAAGGTTACGGAATGACAGAAACTGCTCCTGTAATTTCTGTACGTAATTCAAAAAAGCCGCGCCTTAATAATGTTGGATTGGTTTTCCCAAGTTTTGATGTAAAAATTGTTGCCGAAAAGGATGGTCAGATTGCAGATAAAACTCCGCTAAAGCCTGGTAAAAAAGGACTTGTTCTTGTTCGTGGCCGTCAGATTATGAAAGGTTATTACAAACGTGATGATTTAACTGAACAGATAATTGATAAAGACGGCTGGTTAAATACCGGTGACCTTGGAATGATTAGCTGCGATAACGAACTGAAAATTCTTGGCCGTGCAAAAGATACAATCGTTCTTCTTGGCGGCGAAAATATTGAACCAGGCGTTATAGAAAAAGCTTTGAATGCAAGTCAGTATATTGAACGTTCTGTTGTTGTCGGTCAGGATCAAAAATATGTTGGTGCGTTAATAATTCCAGATCAGAGTAATGTTCTTTTGTATGCTGAAGAAAATAATATTCTTTATGACAATTACGAAAATCTTCTGGAAACAAACGAAATCCAGAATCTTTTCCGCAGCGAAATTGATTCTCTTGTAAATGCAAAAACTGGCTTTAGAACCTGCGAACGTATTTTTAAGTTTGTTTTCCTTAAAAAAAGTCTTGAACTTAATAAAGAAATTAACGCTAAACAGGAATTGATGCGTCACAAAATTTCAAAGTTTTACAAAAAAGAAATTGCAGAAATTTTTAAATAGAAGGCTTTGTTACTTTATGGAATGACGGTGTTTTGTAGTCAATGTTCCAGCCGCCGTTGTAAAATCCGTTGTCGTTTGCAGTTGGACTTACAAAAATTACGTTTGTCGGGTTTTCGGTATCGTATTCAAAAACGTTGGAAGTCCAATCGCCTTTATTTTCTGTATGGACGTAGATTGCGTGGTCTTTTGGAGTATAAACGCTAATTTTATATTTTCCCGGTTGCAGTAAAAGGTGCATTGCCATTCCGCCGCTCAAATAATAGGATTTTTTGTAATTGTATGAAGGTGCTTCCCCGGTGTATTTGAACATTCTGCTTATGGATGTTGTATCTCGGATGGGAGCCTTTTTTCTGTCGGCTACAAATTCGTAGTTAGCTTTTGCCTTTGTATAAGTTACGTCTTCCCCGGTTTTCGCGTCTTCCAGTTTGAGCCAGCATCGCACATCATTCATCCCTTCTGAATTATCCGGCCTGTAAATTATGATTGACCATTTGTCCGGGTGCAGATTATACGGTGTTTTGTTTTGGGTATCTTCATTTTGCTTTTTTGATGAATTTTGCGTATAAGCAGGAGTGAACACTAAAATCATCAGAAATATTAAAGGCAAATAAATCTTTTTCATTTTGTATAAATTTCGGGCATTAAAAAACTGTACTAAAGAAGAATTTTTGCTTATATTTAAATTACTATGGAAAATAACAAAACTGAAAATTCTGAATCACCATTTATTAAACGTGAATCAATAATAGTCCAGACAAGCGTTATCGGCATAATTGCAAATGTTTTTCTTTCTGTGCTCAAGGCAGTTACCGGGCTTTTTACAAAATCAATTGCAGTTCTTTTAGATGCTGTAAACAATCTTTCTGATGCGCTTTCTTCTATAGTAACAATTGTTGGTGCAAAATTAGCTTCCAAACGCCCGGATAAAGCTCATCCTATGGGGCACGGCCGAATTGAATATATAAGTGCAATGCTTGTTGCCGCAATCGTTTTGTATGCTGGTATTACTTCTGCAATCGAATCAGTTAAAAAAATCATTCATCCTGTTACGCCGGAACATTCTGTGCTTTCTCTTGTAATTCTTGGTGTTGCAGTTCTTGTAAAATTGATTTTGAGCCGTTTTGTAAAATCTCGTGGAAAAAAAGTAAATTCTTCGGCTTTAATTGCTTCTGGAACCGATGCTTTTTTTGATGCAATTCTTTCTTCTTCCGTTCTTATTTCTGCTGCAATTTTTATGTTTACAGGATTTTCGCTCGAAGCTTATGTCGGCATTTTAATTTCTGTTTTTATTATCAAATCTGGAATTGAAATGCTTTCTGACACCGTTAGTGATATTCTTGGCCGCCGTGCTGATCCTGACCTAACTAAAAAAATAAAAGCCCTTTTGTGTGAAGAACCAGAAGTTCGTGGTGCGTTCGATTTATTTTTGAATAATTATGGTCCCGAAAAAAATTATGCTTCCGTTCATCTTGAATTACCAGATACAATGACAGTTGAAGAAGTTGACCGTCTAACACGAAAAGTTCAGATGAAAGTTTTTATGGAAACCGGCGTAATTCTTACTGGTGTTGGCGTTTATTCATTCAATACAAAAAATGATGAAGTTACAAAAATCCGTAATGTGGTTATGGAAAAAGTGATGAATCACGGATGGGCTCTGCAATTTCACGGTTTTTATGCAGATCTTGAGCAAAAAGAAATCCGTTTTGATATTGTTTTGAGTTTTGATGTTCATCCAAAAGAAGCTGTTGCAGAATTGACGGCAGAATTAAAACAGGAATATCCAGATTTTGAATTTATAATTGCCCCGGATGTAGATTTTACGGATTAATTTACTACGATAATTTTTGTCAATTATAGTAGTTTTATTTGAAAAAAAATGGTATTCTTATAATATGAGCGATATTAATCAGATTGAAACAGATGTAAACAAAAATAATGATTCTAAAAAAGATGAAATCAGTCTTATTGATTTGTTTGCAGTACTTTTACAGCACAAAAAGCTTATTATTTTTGGAACCCTTATTGGTATGGTTGGAGTTCTTATTGTATCAATTCTTTCTCTTGTAATTCCTCCCGATAAATCTTTTATGCCAAATTTATATACTCCACAGGCACAGATGCTTATTAATGACGAAGATTCTAAAAGCGGTGGGCTTGATGGTCTTGGTTCACTTGCGAGTCTTGCTGGTGTAAATATGGGTGGTGGCGGTGCATCTAACAGTGCTTTAGCTACATATCTTGTTAATTCCAATACAGTTCAAGATGCAGTAGTTGATAAATTTAACTTTATTGAAGAGTGGGAAATTGAAAAACATCCACGTGCAGAAAGCCGAAAAGCCTTAAAAGAAAAACTTAAAAGTAATTATGATGAAGACTCTGGTATTTTTACTGTAAGTTTTGAAGATAAAGACCCTGTTCTTGCGCGTGATGTTGTAAATTTTGTAGTAGAGATTTTGGAACGCCGTTTTAATGAACTTGGAATTGATAAAAATAAGCTCCAGAAGGAAAATCTTGAAGAAAATATTAACAATGCTTATGCAGAACTTGTAAATTTGCAAAAACAAACTCACGAATTGGAGTCTTCTGTTTCTAATGTTTATTCTCCAACAGGTGCGCGTTCAATTGTAATGGATACAACTCTTTTGCGTGTTGAAACTTCTGTTCAGGAAGAAATTTACAAGCAGTTAAAAGCTCAATATGAATCTTTAAAAGTTACAATGGCAAGTGAAAAGCCTGTTTTCCAGATTCTTGAATATGCAGAAATTCCTGACCAAAAATCAGGTCCTTCCCGAGGAAAACTTTGTATTATTGTAACTTTTGCAGCATTCTTCTTGTCGGTGTTCCTTGCTTTCCTTTTGAATGCAATTTCTAACATCAAAAAAGATCCAGAAGCAATGGCAAAACTCAAATCTAAAAAATAATTAATTAAGTTTTATGATGACTTAAAAAGGAGAGTCTTTATGTCATCTAAAAAAATCAACTCAATAAAAAATAATTTTTACGCACTTTCTCTGGTGTGGAAAATCTGTCCGGGGGCTGTAATTCATATGGCCATTGCCCGGCTTTTGTATTATTTTGGCTGGCTTTTCTACAGTGCCTTTTTTATGCGCTATGTAATTAATGCCCTTCAATCTGGAAAAACTTTTTCTGCCATAATGATTTTTATTGCCCTAACTGTCGGTGTTTTTGCTTCAATGGCACTTTATAACAGCTACATTCTGGGAAAAGTTGCTCCAATTGCAAATACAAAACTGAATAAAGGGATTTATAAGATTCTTTTTAAGAAGTCGTGCAACGTTGAACTTGAATGTTTTGAAAATTCAGAATTTTACGATAAATACACACTTGCAATGAAAAATGCTGATGTAAATATGTACCAGACGGTAGATCAGCTTTTTGGAGTGCTTTTTGGTTTTATTGCGAGTATATGTGCCTTTATTTTTATGTTTAAAGTAGATAATTTTTCGGTTCTGTTTATTCTTTTGCCAATAATCGGAAACTTTTTCTTTCGTACGTTAAACAGCAAAATTGATTACAAACGCAATAAAGAAATGGCTGTTCACAACAGGCGCATAGATTACATAAATCGAATTATGTATCTAAAAGATTACGCAAAAGAAATTCGCCTTACAAATATTTTTAAGCTTTTAAAACGTCAGTACACCGATGCAATTACCGGTGTTGCCGATGTTACTAAAAAATTCGTTTTTAAATCAGCCTGCCTTCACTGGTTTTATGTAATGTTCACTTTTACCTTTATTTTTGAAGGCCTGTTAATTTATGGCGCTTACAGAACTCTTGTTAGCAATACAATGAATCTTTCTGAGCTTGCAGTTCTTACAAGTATGATGGTTTCTACAACCTGGATTTTAATCGGTTTTACAGATTCAGTAACGGCAAGTATTAAAAACGGCCTTTTTGTTGATTATCTTCGTTCTTTTCTGGAATATAAAGAAAAAATACCGGAAGATTATGATGGAGCAGATCCTGGCACAAAAATTGAATCAATTGAATTTGTAGGAGTTGGTTTTTCTTACAAAGATATTCCGGTTCTTTCTAATCTGAATATGAAAATTGAAGGTGGAAAAACTTATGCTCTGGTTGGACATAACGGAGCTGGAAAATCAACTATCATAAAGCTTTTGCTGCGTTTTTACGACCCTACAGAAGGTCAAATCCTTTTGAATGGACGGAACATAAAAGAGTTTAATCTTCAAAAATACCGCGCACTTTTTGCAACTGCCTTTCAGGATAACCGAATGTTTTCTATGAGTGTTGCTGATAATGTTACTCTTGGTGAAGACATTCCTTTTGAAGAACGCGAACAGGTTGTAACTCAGTCTCTCAAACTTTCTGGCGTTTATGAAAAAGTGATGAGTCTTCCAGATGGCATAAATACAACTCTTACCCGCGAATTTGATGATAATGGAGCTGTTCTTTCGGGTGGGGAGTTTCAAAAAATTGTTGTTTCAAGAGCTTTTGCAAGACACTGCCCAATAAAAGTTTTTGATGAACCTTCCAGCGCCTTAGACCCGATTGCCGAATATAAGCTTTTTGATAATATTTTAAAGTCCTGCAGCGAAAATACACTTTTGTTTATTTCTCACAGGCTTTCCTCTGTTCAAAATGCAGATTATGTTTTTTTTTTGGAAAAGGGGCAGGTAAAGGAAGAAGGAACTCATCTCGAGCTTATGAAAAAGAACGGACTTTATGCAGATATGTATCAAAAACAGGCAGAAAACTATCTTGCAGATAAAACTCACCAGACGGAAGGAATCTGGGCATGAAAAATATAACGAAGAAATCAAAAAAAATGGCGTCCGAAAAAACTTCCTCAAAAAAGACTTCTGCTTCAAACGTTCTTAAAAATCAGATTTTTTTATTGAAGTTATGCTTTAAAACTTGTCCACTTTACATGATTTATCATCTTTACGACGCATTCCGCTACCAGGGTATTATATTTTTGGAGCATGTTCTTGGAATTCGTTATGTTTTGCGCTGTGCAGAGTTTCATGAACCTTTTTCCAAAGCTCTTTTTTATATCGGGCTCATTCTTCTTATAAATGTGATTCAGATTGTTCCAGATGGATTTTTTATTTACGGCTGGCAGTATAAGTATAAGCCAAAACTTTACCGCGCCCTTAAAGAACAAATGTTCAAAAAGGCATCCGAAATTGATCTTTACTGCTACGACGATCCTGCTTATTACAATGATTTTGTTCTTAGTGTTAGTGAATCAGAAGCCGCAATCGACCGTTTTCTTGAGCTTTTAAATATGATTGTGCAGGCAGTTACAGTTTTGTTTACAACCGGCGTTTTCTATCTTATGACTGACCCTGTTGGAATTGCCTTTGTTTTTGTTTCTTTTATCATGCGCTTTGTTGTTTCTAAAAAACTGAATAAAGTGAATTATGAAAATCGTCTTGCTGTAAATCCTCTTATCCGTAAGCGTGATTATATAAGCCGTGTTTTTTATTTAAAGGATTTTGCAAAGGAATTAAGACTTCATCCAAGAGCAGGTGATCAACTGCAGGAAGAATTTGCCCAAGCCGATGACAAGGTTATAAATGAACACAAGAAAGTTGCGACTAAACGCGTGTGGTTTCAGTTTTTAAAGGATTATGGGGTCGGGGACTTTTTGATTGACGGTCTTTACATTACCTATCTTGTTTATAAAGCAGCAGTTCTTCATTCATTAAACTACAGTGATGCAGTGATTTTGTTTAATCGTACGGGAAGTCTTAGAGGAAGTATGAGCCGCTTTGCAGATCTTGGACCAAAAGCACACGAAAACAGTATGTTTATAGATAAAATTCGTGCCTTTCTTTCTTATGAGCCAAGATTAAAAAATGATGAAGGGGATGCGGTTCCAGAAGGCCCTGGTGAACTTTGTTTAAATCATGTGTCATTTAAATACGCCGAAACTGGTCGTATGGTTTTGGATGATATTATACTTTCTGTAAAGCCTGGTGAACACATTGCAATTGTTGGTTACAACGGAGCTGGAAAAACGACTCTCATAAAACTTCTTATGCGCCTTTATGATCCAACAGAGGGAACAATCAGCTATCATAACCGTAATGTATGTGAATTTTGCCCGAATGAATACCATAAAAGAATTGGTGTTGTTTTTCAGGATTATCAGATGTTTGGGGCAAATCTTGCAGAAAACGTTGTGATGGATGATATGACACAGGATGAACTTAAGTCTCGTTCTGGTAAAATTACACAGGCTCTTAATGATGCAGGCTTTAGTGAAAAATTGAGCAAGCTTCCAGATGGGCTTTTTACGCAGGTAACAACAGAATTTGATAAAAAAGGCGTAGATTTTTCTGGCGGAGAAAGTCAAAAGGTTGCAATTTCTCGTGCATTCTACAAAAACGCAGATATTCTTATTATGGATGAACCTTCCAGCGCCCTTGACCCGATTGCAGAATATGAATTAAACAAGGCAATGCAGAGTGCCGCAAAAGGAAAGACAGTATTTTATATTTCGCACCGCCTTTCTACAACCCGCGATGCCGACCGAATAATTATGCTTGAACGAGGCCGCATTATTGAAGAAGGAAGTCACGAACAGCTTCTTAAACGCGGCGGAAAATACGCTGAAATGTGGAATGCCCAGGCCGGAAAGTATAATTAGTGTTTTGTATATTCTTCTTTTTTCAAAAAAAAATCCCGCCCAAAAATGAGCGGGATAATTATTTAACAAAGATGAATAGGATACAAAAGATTTAAAATATATATTAGATAAATATCCTTTATATCTTTTTCATCTTTTGTATCTTGTCGTTCGCTTCGCGAACTTACCGAGTTTTGCGTTTGCAAAACTCGTGTTTATTCTATGCTTTGTTCAAGCGAGCTTCCAAGTCATCCAAGATAGCTGTAAGTTCTTTTGGAAGGTGTTTTCCAAATTTTGGATAATGGTTTTCACGAATATCCTTAACTTCTTTCTTCCATCCTTCAACATCAACCTTGAGGATTTCTGGGAGAGTCTTCTTGTAGTAGTCAGCAAGACCGTCTGTGTTGAGAGCGCCATCTTTTGGCATAAGTCCGATTGGTGTATCAACAGCATTGTCTACACCGTTACAGCGGTCGAAAATCCATGCGAGAACGCGTGAGTTATCGCCGTATCCTGGCCACATGAATCCACCTGGGAGGTCAGCATTGTTTTCGTCCTTGCGGAACCAGTTAACGTAGAAGATCTTAGGAAGCTTGTCCTGATCAGCCTTAGCACCTACGTCAATCCAGTGCTGGAAGTAGTCACCCATGTTATATCCACAGAATGGGAGGATAGCAAATGGGTCACGGCGGATCTTACCAACTTCAGCAGCGTTGATTGTAGAAGCAGCAGTGATTTCTGAACCTACGATAGATCCAAGGAATACACCGTGGTTCCAGCTGCGTGCCTGATGTACGAGAGGTACAGTTGAAGGGCGGCGACCACCAAAGAGGATAGCAGAAATAGGTACACCTTCTGGAGATTCCCAGTCAGATGCGATACATGGACACTGCTTAGCAGGAGCTGTAAAGCGTGCGTTTGGATGAGCAAACTCTTCGCCCTTAGGTGACTTGTCTTTTGGAAGAGCATCACGAGTCTGTCCTTTCCAGTCAACAAGCTTGCCCTTTGCAGGATATCCAATTCCTTCCCACCATACATCGCCGTCTTCTGTAAGAGCACAGTTAGTATAGATAGTATTCTTTTCAGCAGAAATAAGAGCGTTCTTGTTAGATTCAGCAGAAGTTCCTGGAGCAACTCCGAAGAAACCAGCTTCTGGGTTGATAGCATAAAGGCGTCCGTCTTTTCCGAACTTCATCCATGCAATATCATCACCTACTGTTTCTACCTTCCAGCCAGGGATTGTAGGAATAAGCATAGCGAGGTTTGTCTTACCACAAGCACTTGGGAAAGCACCTGTAACGTATTTAACTTCGCCCTTAGGATTTGTAAGCTTAAGGATAAGCATGTGTTCTGCAAGCCATCCCTCTTCACGAGCGATAACAGTTGCAATACGAAGAGCGAAACACTTCTTTCCAAGAAGAGCGTTTCCACCGTATCCAGAA
>JAILCM010000158.1 GCA_024680155.1 Treponema sp. | reverse complement strand
CTTGTTTACCGAATCGCACATTTTCTTTATGAAAACGGAGTGCCAATCATTCCGCGAATCATGACAGAACACGTTCACGGTAAAACCGGAATTGATATTCATCCGGGCGCAACAATTGGAGAATCATTTTTTATTGATCACGGAACAGGCGTTGTAGTTGGAGAAACCTGTATTATTGGAAATAACGTAAAAATTTACCAGGGAGTTACACTTGGAGCTTTGAGCGTTAAGAAAACTCTTCAGGATAAAAAACGCCACCCGACAATCGAAGATGACGTTACAATTTATGCAAATGCCACAATTTTAGGTGGAGAAACAATCATCGGACACGGTTCAACAATCGGCGGAAACACTTGGGTTACAAAATCCGTTGCACCGGGAACCCTTGTAATTCAGGAAAATCAGTAAAAAAAAAGAGGGCGGAGCCCCGCCCTACGCTCACATTTCATTGTTCGCTACCCCACCCAGCGGGGAAATCATGCAAAAAAAAATAAAAACTTACAAACAAAAATAAAAGCTTAATCCTGCGTCCCCGCAACACCCCGAATCGGGGTTTTAAAAAAAAACTAGGCTTCTACCGTGGTAACACCAAAGAAGAAGCCTAGCGTCCTGCATAGCAGGACATCGGAGAGAGTTTATCAGCTTATTTACAAGCTGATTTGAATATACATCTTTTATTATTTGCTGTCAACAAAAATTAGAAAATTAATTATAAAAATATATTATAAAATTTTAGAAAGATTTGTGAGATAATATATTAATCATGGCTAATGCATTTTATATATGAATTCATACAAAGAAATTATAAAATGCATTTGCCATGACAATTTTGCAAATAAAAAGGGGAAAATACATGGCAAAAAAAAGTGGTTCTGTAATATATAAATGTTCATCTTGTGGGTATTCACAGCCAAGATGGCTAGGACGCTGCCCAGAATGCGGAGAATGGAATACTTTTGAAGAAATTGTAATAGATAAAAATGCAGTTTCACCTGCTGGACGCGGATCAGGAGAAACAAAAAAGGCAAAACCAATAGAACTCGTTACCGTAAAAGCCCAGAATTCCGTAAGACTTTCTACCGGGAACGAAGAATTTGACCGTGTACTTGGCGGCGGTGCAACAAAAAAATCTGCAATTTTGCTTGGCGGAGAGCCTGGAATTGGAAAATCAACGCTTCTTCTTCAAACGTCAAAAAATATTGCAAACGCAGGAGCAGGAATTTTATATGTAAGCGGGGAAGAATCGGCTGAACAGATAAAAGACCGTGCCGACCGGCTTGAACTTGACTGCAAAAATATAAGGCTTTTGTGTACATCACGGCTGGAAGACTGTCTTGACGCAATGGACGAATTAAAACCGGCTTTTGTAATAATAGATTCAATTCAGACAATTTATTCCGCAGAAGCAGGCCTAATTCCAGGAACTGTAAACCAGTTGAAATATTGCGCAAACGAGTTTATAAGCTGGGTAAAAAACAGAGATTCAGTTTTAATAATGACTGCTCACGTTACAAAAGAAGGAACAATTGCAGGGCCAAAATCTCTGGAACACATGGTAGACACGGTTATTTCCTTTGAACGAAATAACGACGACATTAGATTTTTACACGCACAGAAAAACCGCTTTGGTTCAGTAGACGAAATTGGCATTTTTAGCATGACAGAAAAAGGACTTGTTACAATTGCAGATCCTTCAAGTTTGTTTTTGACAAAACGGAGCGACAAACAGCCCGCCGGAGTTGCCTGTACCCCAGTTTTTGAAGGTTCCCGCGCATTTATGGTAGAAATTCAAGCACTCACCGTTCCAGCAAAAGCAAGTCTTTCCCGCGTTTACAGTGAAAAAATTGATTCAGGTCGCGTAAGCCGAATTGCAGCCGTTATAGAAAAGCGCTGTGGTTTAAGTTTTAGCGACCAGGATATTTATGTGAACGTTGCAGGTGGAATCCGTCTTACCGAAAGTTCAATTGATACAGCACTCGCCGTTGCACTCTATTCTGCCCGCACAGATTTAGCCGTAGATGCCAAAACCTGTATTTTTGGTGAATTAAGCCTTGCCGGAGAAATTCGCCCCGTTACCAAAACAAAACAACGCATTGCCGCCGCAGACAAATTAGGTTTTACAAAAATAATTGCTCCACAGGATGCAGAGGAAAGAGTTTTGTTTGGCGGGCTGAAAGATGTGGTGAGAGAAGTGTTCCGTAGTTAGGGGGTAGGTTTTAGGATTTTAGGGAAGGAGCGGATAGCAGGAGAGAAGGGGAAATTATAAGATTGAATAAATCATACAAAAAAGTCCAGTGGACTATTTTGTATGATTTGCACAACCTACATTCCTCGTTTCAGCTTCAGCTTCCACTACCCCTTCCAGCGGGCCAAGTTATCAGTCAAATTACATTTTTTCCATATAGTTTCAACATTAATCTAAGCAGCCCGCAACGCCCGCATTCTTTTTCAAGTTTATATATCAAATCAAATGACTCTTGTGCACATTCGGAAATACTGTGTCAAATTTTAATGTTTAAATGGGTAATTTTGACACACCACGAGTAAAAATACGTTGAAAAATGGGAAATTTAGTGCGGAAAATCAGTTTTTGAGGTGCGCAGTAGAGACTTGCGAAGGCGTGGAAGGGTTGCCGAAGGCAAGGATTTAAAAAGAGCAGCGTGGAAGAGGCTACGTTTTGAGGGATTTTACGATTGATTTTTGGGTGCCGCGGGATGAAGAAGGTTGTTTTTTAGCTGCTCTTTTTAAAGACCAAGCGTTAGCGGGCCCTGGAAGGCCGTTTTGGATGTAAAAATTTACGCCCGAATAAAAAAAAATAAAAAAACTTACTTTTAGCGGGTGGTTGGCACAAAAAATGCTAAATATACAGTGACAACTTACGTTGTAAGCTTAAAAAAAATAATAATTCAAGGAGTTTGTTATGAACGATTTTACTTTAGATTCATTTTTTAATGATTTGTTTGGAGATGCTGTTGCACCAAGTTATGTTTACAGAACCTGCGCTGCGGCACCAAAGGTAGATGTAAAAGAGGAAAATAATTCCTATGTTTTGGAAATGGAATTGCCTGGTCGTTCTGAAAATGATGTTGACATTGAGCTTGACAACAACAACCTGACAATTTGTTCTAAAAAGGACGAAAAAGAGGAGAAAAAAGAAGCAAAAGAAGAAAAGAAAACTAAATACATTTTGAAGGAACGCCGATTCAGCGATTTTAGCCGAAGATTTACACTGCCTTCTGATGTTGAAAGCGAAGGAATTAATGCAAGCTTTAAGAACGGCATTCTTACAATCACAATGCCTAAAAAGAACATTCCTGAGCCAAAGAGAATTCGTATTGCAGCATGCTAAAAGACGCTGAATCTGCATTATATAAGGCATTTATACAATAAAAATAGCATTGAGAGGGTCTCAGCGACGGAAAAAATCAAGGTATCTTCCCCTTCGGGGTCCCTCCTTAATTTTTTCCTGCGTCCCACTCAATGCTATTTTTTGTGAAAACTCTTTATATAATGCGGATTAAGGCGCTCTCTACTTCACCAGAGCAAAAACTAAATGTCTTCTTTGGTAAGAAGTTTTCCGAAATGAACTATGTAATCTATAAAAGAAATGTAGCTCAAAATTATGCAGATAATAAAAAGTACGAGCGAAACTATTCTTAAAATACAAAATGTATCTGCAGGAATTAATTCTGGATTAATTCTTATCATTGCTTCAAGGAAAAGTGCAAAGAAACTTGAGAAAACATAGAAAACGGTTTTTAGTTTTCCGCCTTTACGGGCAGCAATTGCAGTTCCTTTTTTTGCGGCAACCATACGAATAAAATTCATGGTCATTTCGCGGTAAAGAATGAGGGCAAAAATCCATGGCTGCATATAGCCCTGACCAGAAACCGACGTAATAAGGCACAGAAAAGTTGTCATGTGTAAAATTACATCGGCGAACGGGTCGAACAATTTTCCAAAATCGCTGACTTCGTTGTGTTTGCGGGCATAATGTCCGTCAAGGAAGTCTGTAAATTCTGCAAAAGCCAGAAGTGGAATTGCAACATACATTGAAAGAGCCTGAAATTTTCCTGTCCAGACTGGAATAAAATATATTAGAAAAAAAATAGGCGCAAAAATGATTCGAGTTAGAGTAAAACGATTTGAGAGTTTCATATAAAAATTATCCCTAATATAAACATAAAAGTCAAGGTTTAACGCTGCAAGTTTAATGGTACATTTTAAAGTCGTTGATTATGCTTACGGCAGACTGAACTTCAAAATCTGGTAAATCTTGCTTTATAAGTTTTAACGCTTGCTCTACCGGACCAATTGAATCAGAAACGCCATGCACAATAATCGTTTTGTCTTCGATTGTAACATACACAAACTGAATATTTATGCTCTTTTCTGTAATAAGTTTATTTACAACAGATTGAGCAACAAGCATTTTATTCAATTTTTCGTTTGCAGCGGCTTCTTTTTGTTCACTAAGCTGAGGTTTAATGTAATCTGCAATTGTCTGAGCACAAAATTCTTCGGTAGCAAAACCTGTATTAATTACCATATTGTAATTTGAAGGTTCTGCAACATCTACATTGTAGAAATTCTTGTGGAATCCATCACGATTATTGTCACTTTCGGAAATTCGCTGACGTGCCTGCTTTTCGTTCCAATCAAATTCTTTTTCCAGACGTTCAAGGCGGGTCTTTTCATCAGCAACTACACGTACCGAAAAATGATTTGGCAAACCGTAAAAAACTGCAAAAGCTCCACGGCCAATAAAAATACAGTTACCAGCAACGGCATTTTCAAGCATTGCATACTGCGAAAGATTCAAATAAAGATCACGGTCTTTTGCCATAGAAGCAAAAAATCCGGGTTTACGTTCATCATATTTTTGAAGTTTAGACTCCGGAAAACCAAGTTCCACAATTCTGCTTTCTATCTGCTGACGTGTTACAAATTTATATCCAAGTTTTTCTGCAAGACAAGCCGCAACTTCATCTCCATGAGCCGCAACTTGACGAGAAATTGTAATTATTGCCATATAAAACCTCCTTATAAATATTTTTTTGTAGTTAGGTTGCAAAAATTTATTTATAATCTAAAATATAATAAAACGAGTTTTCAAATATGTCAAAAAAAAAGCCGATTCCAGGGGCAAATATGAAAAATTATTTTACAAAAGATGATGATAAACTTAAATGGACACAGGGCGAAGTTAAGACTTTGCTACCGACTGTAGTTTGCCAGATTACGTCCCATCACAATACTTCTTCAAATGGTGTTAGCGGTGACTATATTATAATGGACGCTCCTGACTGGGTAATCGTAATTCCCGAAAAAGAAAAAACGTTTTTAATGGTAAAACAGTGGCGGCACGGAATAAATTCTTTGAGCGTTGAATTTCCTGGTGGAGTTATAGATAAAGGTGAAGAGCCGGAACATGCCGCAAGACGCGAACTTGAAGAAGAAACCGGTTGCAAAGCAGAAGAATTGATTAAAATTGGTGAAGTAAGCCCGAATCCAGCTTTATTTAATAACCATGTGCACGTTTTTTTGGCAAGAAAACTGGTTCCGACGGGAGTTCAGCACCTTGATAACGATGAATTTATTAATTTTATGGAATTGCCAAAACAGGAAGTGATGGACGGAATGGGAACAGAGCAGTTCCCACATGGAATTATGGGAACTGCATTAATGTTCTATTTGAAGTTCATTGGAACAAAGATTTAAATAAATTATTCGCCGTATGTTCCGTAAGTTTTCTTTGGATCGTAAGTTCCAGAACGATATTCACCAGTAAGACTTGGAATTGTCATTTTCATACCAGGATGAATAAGATTTGGATCTTCTGGTTTTGGCATTTTTGATTTGTTTGCCTGATACAAGTTTTCCCAAAGAAGAGGGTTATTATAAATGTAAGGACGACCAGAAATATTCCAGTAACAGTCTTTTGTTTCTGCCCAAGGTCTTACAATATAAAGTGCTGGGAGCGGAGTAACTTCTTTTACACCATCAAGAGCAGCCATAGAAGCTTTTGCATATTCTGTAGCTTTAGCCCAATCTTCACCATTAAAAGATGTTTCTGCATTCTGGAGATTTTCGGTTGCAGAAGTGTATGCCATTGGGAATGTATTAGGAGCGTCAACCTGTTCTGCCCATGCAATCTGAGTTTTTGCAAGTTTGATTGCATCTTCAGCTTCCTGACGAGCCATCATCATCTGAATGTATGCCTTTGAAAGTTCAGCGTTTTCTTCAGCCTTTTTAGAATAATCAACAGCATCATCATACTGGCCAGCATCCAAAGCAACTTCAGCTTTTTTTGCATATTCATCAGCTAATTTCTGGTAAGTGTTATTTTTGTAGCTGATTGCAAAAACCGACGACATAAAAAATACTGATACTAAAATTGCAGCAACTTTTTTCATTATTTTTCATCTCCTAAAACTGATTTAATTTTATCGTCAAGAGGGTCTTTTACATCCTCTGAAACATCAATTTCCGCGTCTTCCGGATTTGCATAATTATCTTTTTCAAGAAGAACAGCATCTTCATCTTCAATTCCATCAAGTTTTTCTTTTATAGGAGCTTCTGCATCGGCTTGTAAAGCAAATTCTTCACTTTCGGCAACACGTTTTTTTGCTTCGTCAATTGCTTTTTGAGCTGCTGCACGTTTTTCGTAAATGTCATTGTAAAGAGCGGAGAAAATCTCTTTTGCCTGCTTGTAATTTTCGTAGGCTTTTGCGGCATTCTGCATTGCATACAAAGAATCGCCTTTATTAAAGCATTCAACGCCTTCTTTATATTTTTCTTTCTGAGAAACACCTGCTTTTACAGAATCTGCATTTTTCTTTGCAGCATAAGCTTCGTTACGTTCATCTTTTGAAAGTTTTTTGTAAATTACAATAAGAACTGAATTAAAACTTGCAGATGCTTTTGTTGACTTATCGAGCATTTCTTTTCCAGAAGCATTTGGATCAGTGAACATTTTTTCCAATTCTTCCAAAGCAGCATTTCCTTCATCATAAACTGCCTGTGCAAGATTAGAAAGTTTTGTGTCATCAATCTTCTTTTTTGCTTCAACAGCTTTTACATAAGAAGCAAGTGCCATATACTTGTTTGCAAGATCGTCACTTTCTTTGTTTACGTCTTTTCCAGAATTTGCTTTTGTCTTAATAGCTTCGTATTGATTATCAAGATCCAAAAGTTTATCAGCGGCATCACGTTCTGCACCTGAATCAATTGCAGCAGTTCTAGATGCTCCTAAAGTTTCCAAAGCATGAGTATTATCAATTTTTGGTTCTTCCTTAGGTGTTTCAACTGTTTTTTCTGGCTCTGTTACAACTGGTGCTTCTGGTTCTGTTGGTTCCTCTGGAGCAGGTTTTGATCCACAAGAAATGAAAGAAACAGCAAGAAGAACAGAAAGTGTTGTAATAAATATCTTTTTCATTTTGTCCTCTTTTTTTTTATTGTTTTTAATCGTTTTTATTACTTAAATCACATCAATTTTACTAGATAAAATCAAATCTTACAACGATAATAAAAGTAAAATTGTAATTTATTCCATATTAACAAGCGGAAAGCGGAGGAAAAGATGGCTGAAGATTTTTCTTTTGAAATTGTAAAAAACATTGGTACCCTTGGAAGCTCAAAAGGCGGATGGACAAATGAATTGAATCTTGTTTCATGGGGCGGACGACCTGCAAAATATGATTTGAGAAGCTGGTCACCAGATCATCAAAAAATGGGAAAAGGTTCAACATTTACAAAAGAAGAACTTTTAGCCCTAAAAGATTTGCTTAATTCAGTTGAAATTGAATAGATTAAAAAGTTTCGTACTCTGGAGCTGAAATAACAGCACCTTTTTTTATTACAATCTCGTAAAGCATTTTTTGCAAAAGCACATCTTCCATTAAAGTGCCGCCGGAACGAATTGACGCATCTGTAGAAGCAAGAATTGCCAGAATTGCCGAAGTCTGCCCTTTTGTCCAAACTTTAGCTGCATTCCGGTATTGTTTTTGCATGAGAGAACCAGAAAATCCGTTTGTTTTTAAAGAAAAATCGTCGGTAGTGCCAGCTTGAATAAGATTGTGCCACGTCAAAAGTTTACGGAAACAAGAAGTAAGCCCCGCAATAATCATTACAGAAGAATTTTCCTTTGAAAGCCTGATTTTCTGAAGAATTTCCAGTGACTTTTGAAGATTCTGCTGAGCCGGGGTAGAAGGACTTGCAATCTGATTAAAAAGACTGAATGCGTTTTCTTCTCTTGTATGCGTCAAAACTGAATCTACATCATCTTCGGTAATGCGATGTTCTTTTGGAAAACAAACAAAAAATCTTGAACATTCCGCGCTAAGAGCCTGAGTATTATTTTCTACAAGTTCCAGAATAAGGCGGGCTGCATCTCCTTCTATTGAATAACCGTTTTTCTGGAAAAAACTATACAGCCACGGAAGCTTTTTATCTTCAAACATTTCCCAGAACTTTTTGCGGTTTGCAGTTGGAACAAGTTTTTCGAGTTTTGAATCGAGGGAGATTTCGTCGGAAACAAGGATTAAAACTGAAGATTCGGCGGCTTCTTTTAACCACTCACTAATCATCTGAATGTCTTCTTTTTTCTTTAAAAGCTCGGCATTTTTACAGACAATACAAACGCCATCAGAAAATAAAGTACCACTTTGCAGAATGGTCATAATTTCGTTGAACGGAGTTTCCTGCAAGTAGAAAAGATGTTCATCAATTTCGCCAAACTTTTTTTTAAGAGAAGATTTTACTGCATCAACAGCTTCTGTTCTAAGCCCAAATTCCGGGCCTGTAAACGCATAAAAAGGAACGTTCATTTAGTAAGTTCTTACGATGTTAGAAAGAATTCCTACAATTCGCACGTCTGTACAATAAATTGCCTGGAATGCAGGGTTTTCCGGCTGAAGTCTTACACGTTCAGATTCTTTGTAATAGCGTTTAAGAGTGATTGCATCATCGATTACTGCAACAATAATCTGTCCGTCAACTGCAGTATTTGCCTGTTCAATAACTGCAAGATCGCCATCAAGAATTCCAGCATTTATCATACTCTGACCACGTACACGCAAAGCAAAATAACTTCTGCCAGGACGAACAAACGGTTCAGTAAGATTAACATAACCATCAAGGTTTTCTTCGCAAAGAAGAGGACGACCAGCGGCAACAGTTCCAAGGAGCGGAATTTTACCAACATAAAGCTGTTTTTCTTCTTCGTTTGGATCTGAAATTACACGAATCGAGCGGGAACGTTTTTGAGATTGAGAAAGCTGACCTTTCTTTTGAAGTGCAATTATATGATCCTGAACAGCACGTAAAGAAATGCCAAAATGTTCACTAATTTCGCGTACAGTTGGAGGATAAGAATTTTCTTTAGTAAATTCTTTTATAAAATCCAGAACCTGCTGTTGTCTGGCTGTAATTTCTTTCATTTACTCCTCCTCAAATTTTGATTCAAACAGTTCTTCTATTACAGAAGCAGCTTCTGATTCATCAGGGCCTTCAACTTTTAAAGTGAGCTGAGTATTGTAGCCTGCACCCATTGCAATTACACCCATAATTGATTTTGCATTAACAGCTGCATCATCTTTTGAAAGGGTAATTTCGCTTTCGAACTTGTTTGAAGTCTGTGCGATAATTGCTGCCGGTCTAGCGTGAATTCCAGCTCTGTTTTTTACTGTAAGGATTTTCTCAATCATTTTCTGTTCCTTTTATTTATTTTTTTCAAGGTTAAATACCTTTAATAAGAATCATCGTTTCCATAGTAGGTGCGTTGTGCATCTCCAGTTTCAATCCATTTAAGAATATTCTGATTAAATTCTTTTGCTGAATTATACCCCATATTCTTAAGACGTTCGTTCATTGCGGCCGCTTCTATAATAATTGGCAAGTTTCGTCCTGGTCTAACCGGAATTTCGATTACAGGCACTTTTACACCAAGAACTTCCTTGTATTTCTGTTCGGTTCCAAGACGGTCGTACGCTTTTCCAGAATCCCAGTCTTCCAGCTGAACGATAAGCTGAATTTCTTTTTGATCACGGATGGCACCAACACCATAAAGCTGCGAAATATTTATAATTCCAAGTCCGCGGATTTCCATATGGTGACTGATTGTAGTATTAACTCCACGCCCAAGAAGGACGTTACCATTTACACAACGGATTTCGATAATATCATCTGCAACAAGACGGTGACCGCGTTCTACAAGTTCAAGGGCAGTTTCACTTTTACCAACGCCCGAATGTCCATTTAAAAGGATTCCGATACCGTAAACTTCTACCAGAACGCCATGCAATGTTTGATGAGGCGCAAAAATGTTTGTAAAAGCACGGATTATGCGGTTTGAAAATTCATTTGACGGTAGATCTGTTTGGAGAAGCGGACAGCAGGCTTCTTCGGCAAGGGCGCGGAATTCTTCGGTTGGTTCAAGATTGTACGTGAAAACGCAACAAGGAATTTCGCTTTGAAAAAATTTAACAAGGGTATCGGTTGTTTTTTCTTTATGAAGTTTCTGAAGGTATGCAGTTTCACCCCGCCCGAAAATTTGAAGACGGTCAGCCTGAAACAATTCGTAAAAGCCGCTCAAAGCCAGTCCCGGACGGTTGATTTCCTGAACTGTAAGAGCACGTGGAAGCCCCCGCCTGCCCGCAATACACTTTAAATTGAGCGCATCGTGACCAGGAAGTTCCAGTTCAAGCAAGTCCAAGACAGTGAATTTTTTTTCTGCCATACAACAGTACTATACACATACATTGATATTTGTTCAATTAGAAAAAGAAAAAAAACGACTTGATTTAAGAAAAGATTGCCCAATCAAGTCGGGCAATGACAAAAAAAACGCAGCTCCTTTTAGAACTGCGTTTACGGAGTTTTAGAGGCGGAGCCTCTAGGCGAAGGGGGTGTGGCGAAAACCGCAAGGGTTGAGCCCAGGGGGAATTATAGGGTCGATCAAATCATAAAAAACAGTCCTGTGGACTATTTTTTTTGATTTGTTCAATCAAAATCCCCCACCTACCCGATTACACAACTACTTCTCCTGAACCTTGTCCTTTTCCTTTTTAATCTTGTTGTCAAGAACATCCATCAGTTTGTTGAGGGCTGCGGCAAAGTCGAAGTCTTCGGCAGAAACGTGAGCCTGTACTCCCCAGCGGAAGTTTGCGGTTGCATCAAAAACGTAAGCTTTGTCGTGTTTAATCTTAAGCATAAGGTCAACGATTAAATCATCGGCATAAGAAATTCTCTTAAGTTTGCTATCTATCATTTCTGATTGTTTCTGCTCCAGTGTAAATCCTACTGCGTTAATTGAAGGTGTCATAAAGTACTCCTCGAAGTGAAATCACTTCTTTTCCGAAAATCGGCCTGCATACGCAAACCGGCGGCGATGGGCTAAAAACCAAAACCACTTTATTTAAGTATACAACGCAAATCGGCAAAAAACAAAATAAAAGTTTAAAAATCCAGCAGAAATTTAAGGGACGAAAAATCTCCATAGACGAGTTTTTACAGATTGCTTATAATCGAAATATGAGTTTTATAGAAGTTTTGCTGACGGTTTTTGCAATTGCGCTTTTGATTGTTGGCGTTATTGGTTGTTTTGTTCCGGGAATTCCGGGGCCTCCTTTAGCGTGGGGCGGGCTTGTTCTTGCAAAATTTACGTCTTTTAATAATATTCCTATATGGCTACTTGCGGTTACCCTTGTTGTTACTGTTGGTGCCACGGTTTTTGATTATTTTAGTCCGAGTATTATGACAAAAAATGCGGGCGGTTCTAAAGGTTCGCGGACGGGTGCTACGGTGGGAATTATTGTCGGACTTTTTATTAGTCCGATTGGAATTTTTCTTGGACCGTTTATTGGTGCGTTTTTTGGCGAATTCTTGAATAATAATCACGAGTTTAAGCCTGCAATTAAAGTTGCTTTTGCGGCGCTTTTGTCTTTTCTTGTTTCGACGGGCGTTAAACTTTTTGCGGTAGTTTGTTTTATCTGGATTTACATTTTTTCTTTTACAAGTGTGGGTGCTGGTGTATGAATTTGAAGAACGTTGTTATTGTTTTGGATCATCCTGATGAAAGCCGTAATATTGGGGCTGTTTGTCGTGCCATGGCGAATAATGATATAAAAACCTTGCGGATTGTTGGTTCTAAAGAAAATTATGATATTGAACACATTCACGTGCTTGCAATTCATGCGGGATATATTTTTGATAATGCAGTATTTTTTGAAACGCTGACTGATGCTGTTAAGGATTGCTGTATAAGTGCGGGAACTACAAGACGACGTGGAAAAAAACGCGGAAAACTTTTGCTGCCCGAAGAATTTGCCAAAGAAGCCGCTAAAATTACGGATATGGGACCTGGTGCCGAAGAAATTGGTACTGGGGCCGGGAATATTGATACAGGGGCTAGCGGCGGAAAAATTGCTTTGGTTTTTGGAAACGAACGCACCGGCCTTACCGACGACCAGCTTGATGAATGCACGATGGGAGTTACAATTCCTTCTTCGGATGAATTTGGGTCACTCAATCTTTCGCACGCAGTTCAGATTATGTGTTACCAGCTTTTCAGACAGAAGCGTGGAGAAATTCGCGGTTACAATCCAATCACTTTGGAGAGACTTGGTTCAACCGTAAAAACGATTTCTACAAGCCTTGAACAGATTGGATTTTTTAAGCTTGCCGGTCGTGATGATATGGAAATGTTCTGGCGAGATGTTTTGTCCAGAGCAAATCTTTCGGAAGGTGAAGCA
>JAILCM010000297.1 GCA_024680155.1 Treponema sp. | reverse complement strand
ATAATCAGCCGTGGACGAGCCTTTATTGCTTTAAGGCATTCTTCCAAATGCGAATCTTCATTCACCGCAATCGTGATGATGTCGGGATTTACGTTTTTATAAAGTTCGTCGCTCGAAGAAAAAATCCGGGCTGAATTCCACGTGCCGTCATAGTGTGTATAAATTTTATTATCCCTGCAATCCCAACCAGATGCGCCAGTTTTACAATGTCTGTCTACAAACTTTTTCCATTCAGCTAATTTTTCTTCATCTGTATCTGCCGCCGCAACAAGTCTTATCCGTTTGTTCCCCAAAAGTGCCATCGTGTGACTTGCCGGCTGCTCGCGCTTTTTATCAAATCCAAGTGAAAATCCAATTCGGCCAGTGCCAATCAGGGCTGCGGTGTATGTTTTTGTGTTTTCGTTCATGTTCTGATTATCGGAGAAATAGAAAATTTATGAGGAAAAATTTATAGTGATTTTTTTTATAATTAGTTGTTATTATTGCGTTTTTTTGAAAAAAAATTGGTCCAAAAAACAATTTTAAATCTATATTAATAGTGTAAAAAAAAACTTCTTGACTTCTAGTTTTTTCTAAACTATAGTATGCATTAGTGGTGAGTCCTACCGTTAAGTGGAATCTATAAAGCCGTTCAGTTATTCGCTGATACGGCTTTTTTTTATTTTACCTGCTCGTGCACATTTCCTCGTTTTATGCTAAACTTTCCCCCATGAACGAACTTTCTGACATAAAAACTTTTGCTCACAAAAATTCTGTGCCAATCATGCTGGAAGAGGGCAGCGATTTTATCTGCAATTACATCCGCACACACAACATAAAAACTGTTCTCGAAATAGGGACAGCAATCGGCTATTCTACTATTAAATTTGCTGAGGTTCGTTCAGATATCCAGATTACTACGATTGAACTTGATATTGACCGTCACATTGCCGCAAAGCAGAATTTCAGCGACAACGGACTTTCCGACAGAATTACTGCAGTTTATGGTGACGCGCTCACTTACCAGACCGACCAGAAGTTCGACCTTATTTTTATTGATGCCGCCAAAGCCCAGTATGTAAAGCTTTTTGAAAAATACAAGGAAAATCTTACTTCCAACGGCGTAATTATCAGCGATAATCTTTCTTTTCACGGAATGGTCGACGATATGACTCTTACACATAACGACAGCACCAAAAAACTGGTTCGCAAAATCCGCCGCTACGTTGATTATCTTAAGTCAAATCAGGAATTCCACACGGAGTTTTTTGAATTCGGCGATGGCGTTTCGGTGAGTAGTCGTATTTAGGTTTTTATTGCGAGGACCAGCTCCCCGCCATCGTAAATTACTCCTTATTCAAACCTGAACCACTTAAAGTCAAAGTTACATCCCGGCAGGAATACAAAACTGATTTTTTTATTTCCGCTTACTGGTGTAATTTCAAAAGTTTTTTCTTCATAATCGTCGGTGTGAGTAAATTCAATAACCTGCGTTGTGCTTGAACCGTCTTCTGCAAAGAACTTGATGTTAATCGTGTTGTTTTCTGTGTTAGATTTTCCACAGATTGTAAGTTTTGTGGCTTGAGTTTTTCCAAAATCCATATTCGCAAAATCAAGATTTACGTTGTTGCCAATTCCTTCAACTGCAGTTTCTGTTTTTGTGAAAGTATCGCCTGCAACAAGGTTTGCATCCAAAGCACGCAGTTTTGCATAGGCTTTTGGCGTTTTATCAAAATAGAATCCGTGGAAGTACAAGCCTTCTGGAAGACAAATGCTTATTGTGTGCATTCCAAACAAACGTCTGCTCAATGTAAACACATTTTCTGAATATGTGTTGTAAATTGATTCGTGCTTATAAGTGAATTTTCCAAGGCATTCACCGCCAAAGCTTGATTTTCCGCCATCGTCAACATTCCTAAAGGCACCGCCTTCATCAGGAGTGCTGTCCCAAACTTCAATCTGGAGTTCTGTTGCAAAACTGAAAATCGGAATATGAATTGAATCTGCTCCGTCTGCGCCAAAATCAACTTTGTCAAAGGCAATCCAGGTTGTGCCGCTGTTTCGGGTAGAAATGCCGCTTTCAAGAGAAAGTCCTGGTTTTTCTTTTCCGTCTTTTTTGTCCCATCCGCTCATTCGGCAGGCTTCAATCAATTCGTATGGATTTCTTTTGTTTGTTCCAATTCCTGTAACTGTAAAAGGCAAATCGCTCAAAACTTCGTCGTATTTTGTGCCGTTCAAAGCGGTACAGCGTAAAATGCATTCACCGTCGCCTGCAGCATGAATTGTAGCTTTTGCCTCAGCAGTGTTGGAAATGATTTTTGCACCTGACGTATTGTTAGCCGGGGCCTCGCTGTTTTTCTTTTCAGTTTCAGTTGTAGTTTCACTCGCGAGTTTTTCCAATTCTACTTCAATATTGTCGCTTGCAACGCATTCTTTTAAAACTGGATTCCAGTTTATTTCTTTGCATGTTGCATTTTCTGGAAGAACTTTTGCCGTAACATGAACTTCATGTTGTGTCGCATCAAGTGTCGTTGAACCGTCGCAAATTATTTCAATCTTTCTTGATGGAACAATATCTTTTTGCGGTTTTACGTTTTCGTCAGCTTTTATTTCGCTCCATTCTTCGTTCGGTGATTTTGCACTTCCGTCGTATTTTAATGAAACGTTTGGTAAATCTTTACTTGCCGCGGTAACCACAAAAGAAGAGTCTTTTGATTTTGCACGTACAATCGCAATCAATCTGTTTGCAAAAAGCCTGCGGGTATGAGTGTGACCGCCCCCAGAAAGATTGTTTCCGTTTTCCGAGTTTCCGCTTTCTGGTGTGTATTCATCATAATCTGTTGAATCTCCGTTATCCATTCCCACAAGTTCTGCATCTCCGCTAACATTAAAGGTTATGTAGTTTCGTGCATTTTCAACCAAAGTTCCGTTTTTATCAGCAGTCATTATCTGAATAAAATGAAGATACCCGTTTGAACAAGATTCTGCATTCTTTTCGTCGGTTTCTGGTGCCCCGCTAGACTTAATTGTTTCTCCAGTTTTCTGAGTCCCGCTGATTTCTGTAGTTTCTCCAATTTCAGCTCCAGTTTCCGGGTGAAGAATGATTTTCGCTGGATCTTCAAAAGAGCGTTTTACTTCTTCGGCAACAGGCTTTCCGTATTCATCATAAGCTACGGCTTTGATTTCACCTTTGTGGTATTCAACAATCCAGTGGCCGAAAGGTTCAGCTCCGTCTTTGTGATTTATTTCCTGCTTGCCCAAAGAAGTTCCATTAAAGAAAAGTTCAACGCTGTCGGCATTTGTGTAAGCTTTTACGTCAATTTTTTGACCTTCATTCCAGTCCCAGTAAGGCAGAAGATGAACAAACGGTGCAATTTTTTTACCTGCCCATTCAGATTTAAAAAGATAGAAGGTATCTTTTGGGAACCCCGCTGTATCAATCTGGCCAAAGAAGGAATTTTTTGTGTGATAAGGGGTCGGCTCTCCAATGTAATCCCAACCCGTCCAGATATACTGACCTGCGCTGAAAGGACAATCACGGTCATTTGCAATTACAGTCTGAGTGTTTGCGCATCCCCATGGAGTAGTGCAGTTTCCCAAAGTTGAACACTGACCGTCGCTGAAAGTAACAAGCTTTAATGAATCCGGGAAATGGTAGATTCCGCGGCTTTGTACGGTAGAGCCTGTTTCTGAACCATAGATTTTCCAGTCCTTGTATTTTTCGTGATGTTCGTTATAAAGGCGTTCAAGATAGTTGTAGCCGACTGTATCAATTTGAGTGGCACATTTTTGAGCACCGTCTGTCATCATGTAGTTTGAAGCAATTGTTACAGGGGCATTGCGATTCGGATCATTTTTTACAACTGCTGCATATAGATTTTTTGTAATTTCAAAACCGTTTCCCATGTGAGTGTCGTAAATTTCGTTTCCTACCGACCACATAATCAAACTTGGATGATTTCTGTCGCGGCGAACCCAACTTGTAACATCGCGTTCGTACCAATCGTTAAAATAGTTTCCGTAATCAAACTGAGTTTTTGGCTTTTCCCACATATCAAAGGCTTCGTCATCAACCATAATTCCCATTTCATCACACAAATCCATCCATGCACTTGGCGGCGGATTATGCGAACAGCGAACAGAATTAACGCCCATTTCTTTAAGACGTGCAAACTGTCGGCGAAGAGCGTTTTTGTCAAAAGCAGCTCCCAATGCTCCCTGATCGTGATGATGGCAAGCTCCAAAAATTTTCTGATGTTTTCCGTTTAAGAAAAATCCTTTGTCTGTAGTAAATTCTGCATATTTAAAACCGCAGTGCTGAGAATGTTCGTCAATTATGTTTCCGTCTCTGTCTAAAAGCTGGGTTACAAGGGTGTAAAAATACGGATTATCAAGGTCCCACAAAAGAGGCTTTTCTATGGTAATTTCTTCGTATGCGCGGGCAATTGGGAAAGTCCCAAAAGCAGGCACATTTTTACGCAGCCAGTCAGATTCATCTTCATTTAATGGAAGCGGAGCAATCTTAAAAGTTGAATTAAAAACTTCCTTGCCGTCCATGCCTATAAGTCGGTTCAAAACTTTATGGCCGCAAACGCCTCCTGCAACTTCTACAGAAATTTTAATATTCCATTCGCCGTCCAGTTTATTTTTGTCAGCCGGGGTTGCAGTAAAATAAACGCCGTCTGTTGGGATGTAAGTTTTTGCTGAATTAATAAAAGTTACATCGCGGTAAATTCCAGCACCCGAATACCATCTTGTATTACAGTTCTGGTAAAGGACAATTACAAGAATTTCGTTTTTGCCAGTTTTTACAAGCGAAGAAATATCAAATTCAAAAGTTGAATATCCGTACTTCCATTCTCCGGCTTTTTTTCCGTTAATCCAGACTCCGCTGTTCATGTAAACGCCTTCAAAACGGATTGCATTGTGGCGGTTTTCAACTTGTTCAGTGCTTAATTCAAAAGTTTTTTTATAAAAGCCTACGCTGTTTTTGTACAAATCATTTACGTGGTGAATCTGCCAGTCGTGAGGAATGCGTACTGCCTTGTATTTTTGTGAATCGGCATCATTTAAAAATTGGTCAGGTATATAAAGGATAGGATTTCCATCCTTAAACATTTTATCATTTTCAAGAGAAAGTTCGGCAAAATTCCAGCCGTCATTGAATAAAGTTTTCATAGTTTAAGTATATGGCGGAATTCTAAAATTAGAAAGATAAAAAGACCTTAAAAGATTGCAATAAAAAGTTTGATTTTTGCACAGAAATTACATTTTATAGGGCAAACTCATTATAAAATGCATATATACAATTTAGAAAAATACTCCCGCAGAAACCGAATTTTGTTCCGCCGAGAACGTCGTAAGGAAATTTATTATATGAAAAAAAACAGGCAAAAAAAAGCCCAGATAATCCCAAGCACAGCTCTTAGCGCATACCGTTGCTGGATTCCTCCTCTGGCGGGGTTTTGCGAAAGACACTTGAAGGGCATCTGGGCAATAACGGAAAGAGAGAGATTCGAACTCCCGGTACCTTATGGGCACGCACCCCTTCCAAGGGTGTACCTTAAACCGCTCGGACATCTTTCCAAAGCGTAATCAAATTTACCAAGAAAATTGTGGTGTGTCAACGTATCTTGTAGAGATTTGTGGAGTTTTTAGTGATTTACAGCGATTTTCAAGGAGTTAAAGGACTAGTCTTGCAGCTTGTTCTGGTGGCATTGGTCTTCCCCAAATATATCCTTGAATGTAATCTCCGCCAATTTCTTTTAAGGTTTCAAGCTGGTCATCCGATTCAACACCTTCCGAAATAACTTGAAGATTCATAATGTGTCCTATAGAAATTATAGTTGCAACATATTTTTTTGAAGAATCGTTTGTGTTCATTACGTCAATAAATGATTTATCAATTTTGAGCATGTCGGCAGGGAATTTATTCAGATAACTCAAAGATGAATAGCCGGTTCCAAAATCGTCAATTGCAACTTTGATTCCCATATTTTTTATTTCATTTATGCATTTGAGCGCTTTTTCATCCGAATCAATCATTATAGATTCTGTAATTTCAATTTCAAAATGATTTGCCGGAACGCCTGTTTCCTGTAAAACGCCTTTTATTTCATCAATAAAATTATTTTTCATAAGATGTCGTACAGAAATGTTTGAGCTGATTATAATATCTATCTGCTTTTGTTTAAGAATGTCTGCAAGAAATTCAGCGGCTCTTCTAAAAACAAGCATGTCAATTTTGTCAACAAGTCCAACTCGTTCTGCAACTGGAATAAAATCAACCGGGCTTATAAATGAACCGTCTAAATCTTTCATGCGGGCAAGGGCTTCAAATCCGCGTAATTTATGTTCAGAATTATATTGCGGCTGAAGGTAAATAAATACGGCGTCGTTTTCAAGTGCATACCGAATTTTGCGTTCGGTTTCTAAAATTTGTTCTGTTTTTAAAAGATTATGTGTATATCGTAAAATTTTATTGCTGTTATTTAAGCGTTCAACTTCGTGTAAGGCTGCGGCTGAACATGAAAGAAGAGAAATTGTATTATCAGCATCAATTGGAAATTCTGCATAACCAAAACTTGCGGTAATAAAATAATCACAGTCATCAATTGTAAACTTTTTTTCAAGTTCGGTTTCGTACGCATCTACGGTATTAATTATATCAAGGCAGGAATTATAATCACGGACAATCAGAGCAAATTCATCACCACCAAGGCGTGCCAAAAAATCAGTTGTTCCAGAAAATCTTGAATCTGCAAGAGCTCTCCATCGTTTTGAAACATCAATAAGAACTTTATCGCCGGCTTCGTGCCCCATTGTGTCGTTAATTTTCTT
Organism: Treponema sp.; assembly: GCA_024680155.1. Classification (GTDB taxonomy): domain Bacteria; phylum Spirochaetota; class Spirochaetia; order Treponematales; family Treponemataceae; genus Treponema_D. Next base: position 879 of record JAILCM010000297.1, on the reverse strand, counting down.
AAAATTGTTTAAATCAATAGAAATAATTGCAAATTTTTCGTTCTTTTTTATAAGTTCATTGCTTAATTCAGTACAGGCAAATCGGTTTGGAAGTTTTGTAAGCATATCTGTAATGGCTTGATTTCGAATTTCTTCCTGATATCTGCTTATTCTTAAGTTATTTAAATAAATAATTGTGATGATTACAATTGTAAAAAGGTCTGTGAAAGCTCCGGGAATGCTTGCAACTGCATGCCTTATAAAAAGGTTGACAATAATCATTGGAAATTGCACCACAAGAATTGTAAGAGCAGTAAAGAATCCGGCTTTTTTAAAAAGAAGAACTAAAAAGATTATGCAGAAATTTGCAAAGGTTGTAAAAACTCCGGCAAAAATTGCATAAGGAATTTCGCCACCAAATATTGTAAATTCGCCTTGCATAAGAGCGGCTTTTATTACAAAAAAATAAGCGATGGCATAAAGAAAGAGGAGTAATACAAAGAGAAATTTTGGATTTCCTTTGCTTTTGTAAATGTTCTTGAGAGTATTGTCGATGTTTTTGCTGTTATCGGGTACATTCGATTTTTTTTTCATGGGCAGTACTCCTTTAATAACAGTATTATAACACGCAAATAGTTGATTGGCAAAAAATACTATAATACGATTTTAGATTTAGTAAGACTTTATAGTTCAAAACAAATGATTCTGAATTATTTTGAGTCTTACGATTTTTGTTGCTGCTTTCCTGTACTGATTTTTTTAATCCATTTTTCGCTTTTTAGTCGCAAAAGACACCAGAAAGTTTTTACAATGTCATCAGCTTTGAGGCAGATATAAATCCAGAATGCAGGCCAGTGGAAAACGAATCCTGCAAGAATTCCAAGAGGGATTGCCAGAACC
>JAILCM010000295.1 GCA_024680155.1 Treponema sp. | reverse complement strand
TTGGTAGGGTAAATCTTCATGACCTTTCTGTAATTTCGCAGAATGAAAATACCTTTAACAGTTTCTTCAATACATTACCTATGACGATTATTGAAATAGGCGATGAATCTGTTCGTTTTACGAGAGCAAATCAGTCTTACCACGATTTCTTTGACAGATACTTTGGAATACTACTGCATGGAGATGAAGTTTCTATTAAGGATATCATGAAGGGTGAAGGTTCCGGCTTTATGCTGATTTTAAGGAAAGCTGCAAAAGAAGATAAAAGACTTTTTATTGATGAAAAGCTTCCGGATGGTTCTGTCGCACATTACTTTGTAAGTAAGCTTGCAGAGAATCCTGTAAATCATAAAATTGCCGTAGTAGCCGCTATACTTTCTATAAAAGATGCTGTTCAGGGCGAGACGTATGAAAATATTGCTCGTGCTCTTGCTACCGACTATTTTAATCTTTTTTATGTAAACCTTGAAACAGAAGAGTTTATTGAATATGTCTCAAATGTTGGCGCAGATGAACTTGCAACAGAACGCCATGGAATAGATTTCTTTAAGTCAGCCAGAGAGGAAGCAAAAACGCACCTTTATGAAGAGGATAGAGAATCCTTTATTAAAGTGTTTACTAAGGAAAATGTAATTAAGCAGATAGAAGAAACAGGAACCTTTATTCATATTTACCGACTTATGAAATTTGGTTTTCCTTATTATGTAAATATGAAAGCGGTTCGACTGACTAAAGACAAAAAATATCTGATTATTGGTGTCAGCAATATTGATTCTCAGGTTAAGCAAAGAGAGATTATGGAAAGAGCCCGCCAGAATCAGATTGTTTATTCAAGACTTATGGCGCTTTCTGGTGATTATCTTTGTATTTATGTAATAAATCCTGAGGATAATACTTATACAGAATTTCAACCGACTTCAGAATTCCAGTCAATTGGAATAAAAAAGCATGCCGGTGATTTTTTTGTTGATTCTCAGATTAATGCTGATGTGGCTGTTGCAGAAGAAGACCGTGAAGTATTTAAGCAGCGTCATACCAAAGAAACAATTATGAAGAACATTGAAACTGATGGTGTGTTTACGAGCCGCCACCATATACTTATAAACGGTGAACCAATTATGGTTCAAACCAGATGTGTACTTTCAAAAGAAAACGGCGAAGACCGCTTGATTATGGGTGTTAGAAAGGTGTAGGTTCTGTGTCATTGTCGGGCTTGACCCTGCGACGTTTGCGAAGCAAACTCGTTTACAATCTAGAAAGGTTCGTGATGTCTAGATTCCCGTGTCAAGCACGGGAATGACATTTATATTAACAATTGCCTTTCATCTCTAACTTTATTAAGTTATTCATCTCAACGGCATATTCGAGTGGCAGCTCTTTGCTTACCGGATTTGCAAAGCCGCTTACAATCATACTGCGGGCTTCGTCTTCAGCAATACCGCGTGACATAAGATAGAAAATTGCGTCGTTTGAAATACGGCCGATTTTTGCTTCGTGTCCTACATCGCATTCGTCGGTTTTGATTACCATTGCAGGAATTGTGTCGGAACGGCTTTCTGAGTCGAGCATGAGGCTTTCGCAGGAAACGCTTGTTTTGCTGCCGGTTGCATTCTTATCAATATAAACTGCAGAACGGTAAATAGAAACTCCGCCGCCCTTTGAAATTGACTTTGTGCTTATGAGGCTTGATGTATCTGGAGCAAGGTGAACCATTTTGGCACCTGTATCAAGTTCCTGACCTGCACCTGCAAAGGTGATGCCTGTGAACTCTGCTTTTGCACCACGGCCTACAAGGTCGCTTTCCGGGTAGAGGTAGCTTACGTGGCTGCCGAAGGAACCGCTTACCCATTCAATGCTTGCACCTTCTTCTACGCGGGCACGCTTGGTGTTGAGGTTGTACATATTCTTAGACCAGTTTTCGATGGTGCTATAGCGAAGATGTGCGCCTTTTTTTACAAAAAGCTCAACGGCTCCGGCGTGCAGGTTTGCTTCGTTATATTTTGGTGCAGAACAGCCTTCGATAAAGTGCAGGTCTGCGCCTTCGTCTACAATAATAAGTGTGTGTTCAAACTGTCCGGCTCCGCGGGCGTTCAAACGGAAGTAAGACTGAAGAGGGAAGGAAAGGTGAACTCCCTTTGGAACATATACAAAAGAACCGCCCGACCATACTGCTCCGTGAAGGGCTGCAAACTTGTGATCCTTTGGAGTAATGAGGGTCATAAAGTATTCTTTTACCATTGGGCCCCATTCTTCTGACTTAAGGGCCTCTTCAAAGCCAAGGTAAACTACACCCTGTTTTGAAACTTCGTTCTGTACGTTATGGTAAACTAACTCAGAGTCG
>JAILCM010000277.1 GCA_024680155.1 Treponema sp. | reverse complement strand
ATGCCAGGCATCATTATATTTTTTCCTGCTTTTCACATTGTCATTATCATTATATCGTTCTACCAATTCAGCTGCCTGTTCTGAAAGAGACTTACCCGAATCTGAACCACCACTGCAAGTTGTAGTAACTGTAGTTGTTGGCGTTGGAGATGTTGATGTCGGTATATCTGGAGTTGGTTGTGGATTAGAATTCGATGGCGGTGAAGGCGGCTGAATTGTTGGGGCAGAAGCACCACCTCCACACTGCCCATAGTTTGTTCCACCATTTACAGTAAAAAGCATCTCTTCGTCTAACTCTTCTGCAAAATCGCTGAAATCGTAGATACCGAAATTTGAATAAGTTTTCATAACACGTTCTCCTTTATACTTATAACGAATTTTTCTTTAAAAAACTATTGTTTTTGTTCTTTTACAATATTATACTTACTTTTTTTTTTTTTCTGTCAAGTGATATATTCATTTTTATGATTGAAAAATTTAAATATCACCTGGTAAAGCAACAAGACGAAACCGATTGTGGGGCTGCCTGCCTTGCCACAATCTGCCGCTACTACGGCAAGCATATTTCTATAACAAAAATCCGGAACTATGCGGGAACCGACACAAAGGGAACTTCTGCAAAAGGAATTGTAAAAGCTGCAAACCAGCTTGGCTTTACATGCAAGGCTCTTATTTCCAAAGAAAAGAAGATTCAGCAGAATTTACCGCTACCAATAATCGTACACATAAAAAGAGACGGTATTGAACATTATGTTGTCGTTTACAAAATTAAAAAATCAACGATTCTTATTGCAGATCCGGCAGATTCCCTTAATTGGATTAAAAAAGACTTATTCAATGAATGGTGGACTGGAGTTTTCTTTTTTATTGCTCCTACAGTTACATTTGAAAAAACAAGCGATGATAAATCTTTCTTCCAACGATTCTGGTATCTAATAGGACAAAACAAGGCAATTACAGCAGAAACATTTATTGCAAGCTTTATTCTTACTGTACTTGGAATTCTAGGAGCTTTTTACTTTCGTTACCTTATTGATGATGTAATATATTCTTACTTACCGACGGCATTAATTTCAATTTCACTTGCCTACCTTCTTGTACTTATTTTTCAGACTATACTCGGATTTGCAAGAAGTCACCTGATTATTTTTCTTGGGAACAAAATGGAAGCAGCTCTGACAATGGAATATTTTAGCCACATTCTGCACCTTCCGCTTGATTTTTTTACTAAGCGAAAAAGCGGAGAAATTTTATCCCGTCTTAGTGATATTGCTACTATTAAAAATGCACTTTCCAGCATGACGGTGGGAATAATTCTTGACTGCGTTATGCTTATTTTTGGAGGAATTGTTCTTTTTACGTTCAGTTCATCTTTAGTTGGGATTGCTGTAATACCCGTGATTCTTTCTGCTATGCTCGTACTTTTATTTTCCAAAAAATTTAAAACCTTAATTTATAATCGTTCAGTAATTGAAGCTGAAAAATATTCACATTTTGTAGAAAGCGTAAACGGAATTTCTACTATAAAAGCTCTTTCCACAGAAAACGATTCATACGATAAAGCAGAACTTAAAATAATAGATGCCATTGAACGTGGCTTTAAGCTTGCAAATCTCGGAAATACGCAGCACACACTGCAAAACTTTTTATCTCAGGCCGGAAACCTTGCTGTTTATTGGTACGGAAGTTATTTGATTATGCAGGGAAAACTTTCTTTAGGAGAACTCATTTCTTTTGTTACCCTCCTAGGATATTTTCTCGGTCCGTTAAGCCGCCTTATAACATTACAACCTCAATTACAGGAAATTTCGGTAGCAAGTAAACGCCTTGGAGAAATACTGGATTTACCAACAGAAGAAAAACTTAATAGTGGGTCAATGCAACTGGAAGATGTAGAAGGGAATATTTCCATAAAAGATTTGTGCTTTTCTTACGGCACAAGGGGCAATACCTTAACAGATGTTAGCTTAGACATAAAAGCAGGCGAAAAAGTTGCTTTTGTAGGTCCTTCTGGTTCTGGAAAAACAACCCTAGTAAAACTGCTTTTAAAATTTTATTCAGCAGATTCAGGTGAAATCATGCTGGATGGCAAGAATATTAAAGACCTTGATACAGCAAGTTACAGAAATGCATTCGGATATGTACCACAGGAAATTCTTTTGTTCAGCGGAACTATTGAAGAAAATATTGCATGGGGAAATTATGACGCAACGCCAGTTGATATTTTTAACGCCGCAAAAAATGCAGAAGCACTTGATTTTATTTCCAGACTTGATGAACGTTTTGCAACAAAAGTTGGAGAACGTGGTGCATCTCTTTCTGGCGGGGAACGGCAGAGAATTGCCCTTGCACGGGTTCTTTTAAGAAAACCAAAAATTCTTGTCCTTGACGAAGCAACATCCAGTCTGGACAGCCTTTCTGAAGCAGCAATCATGAAGACTATAGAAAAAATTGGACAAAATACAACAACAATAATAGTGGCTCACCGGCTTTCTACCATAAAAAACTGCGACAAAATTTTTGTATTAACAAAAGGTAGTTTAGCAGAATCTGGTACGCACAAAGAACTGATTAAAAAAAATGGTATTTACTCGCAGATGTGGAAAAGTCAAAATCAGACGGAGGAAATTGAATGAAAGTTTATTATCCACAAACTATTCCATACACGCAGGAATATTTTATGCGTAAAAAACCTTCATCTCAAAGAGCAGTAATCTGGATAATTACGATTATTCTTGTTGCAGCAATTCTTTTTATTTCATTCGCGAAATTCGAAGAGGTTATAAAAGTAAACGGATATATAAGACCACAAGATAATATTTCATCAGTTGCGAATGCTGTAACAGGAAGAATAAAATCTATCTCTTATACATCAGGACAACAAGTTATAAAAGGTCAACTTTTACTTGAAATAGATCCAATTCAGCTTGAAGCAGAAAAAGAAAGCCTTGTTACACAAATAAAAGAAGAACAGGAAAAACTTTCTGCCTTATATGAAATAAAAAATAGTATACAGAAAAACGAAAATCTTATAAACAAGAATCATTGTGAAGCCTATTTACGTTTTGAAATATGGAAGAATAGTTTATTAAAACTGGAAAACATTAGAAATCTTAATTACGAAAAATATGAGCAGGAAAAATCTATTCCTCCCAAAATGACAACAGTTTCAAGACTTAATGACCTGGAATCGCAATACTTAATTTCCTGCAACGACTACAATAATCTAAATCTTTCCTTTCAGCACGACATTGAAAACGAAATCATTACTTACGAAACAGCAAAGAAAATTAATGAAGCAAAATTACTTCAAATAGAAGATTCTATGTTATTTACAAAAATTACTGCGCCAATCGATGGTATTATACAGGAAATTACAGCTTTTAATAAAAATGACTGGATTCAGGCAGGACAACAGCTTTTTAATATTGTTCCATACGGAAAAGAAGCTGTAAAGGTTGAACTTATAATTCCGGCAAAACAAGCAGGAAAAATTGAAGATGGCCTAAAAGTAAAAATGCGTTTTCCAAGTCTTCCTTACCATGAATTTGGTGGAGCAGAAGGAACAATTTTAACGATTGCCCCGGATGCAAACAAAAAACAAAACGGAGATGCTTTTTTTGTTTTAAAAACAGATTTGGACAAAAATTTTCTAAAAGACAAAAAAGGAAGAGAATATCCATTAAAAGTTGGCTTACAAGTTGATGCAAGAATTATTGTTTCTAAAAAAACAATTTTGAAATTTGTTCTGGAGAAAATGAACTTATGGTACTAAAAAAACAAATTATCAGCCTATTTATATTTCTTTCTTGCAGCAAATTTTTTTGTATAGATAATACAGCTATAAGCCAGTCAAATTTCTGGCAAACAATTGTTCAACAAGCCTTCAAAAATAGTCCACAGGTTCAAGCAAGCAAAAATAATTATGCAACTGCTCTTATAACAAAAAAACAGGATGATTATTCATGGTTCCCGACAATCCAATTAGATCTTCAACAAAATATTCGTGAAAGTCGCGGAGATTATTTTTACATTCAAAATCAAAATACAGATTCAAAAAATACTTATATCATTAATCCGTTTGTGGATATTTCAATAAACCAAAGACTTTCAGGAAATGGAAATATAAATTTATCAGCTAGATATGGTTTTGACTATCTTATTGAACGAAACTCTTTTTTACAGCAACCCCAAATCCAATTGAAATATTCACAGAATTTAGGAAAAGGAACTTTCAATCTGATAAATAATCCAGAACGTAAGCTACTAAAAGAAAAAATTGACTATGCAAATCTTACATACAAAAAGGAACTTATTACAAACCTTCAATCCGTTATTGAAAAAATCGGAACATTTGAAATTTTAGCTGCCGAAGAACAGTATTACAAATCTTTACTAGAACAATACCAGTCTGAACTTTTTACGGCGCAAGAAAAAAATAAAAACGGAATACAATCGGATTTGGAATCTTATTATGCACTTCATCAGTATTCAAATACAAGGAATAACCTTGATAAAGTTACAACAAATAAAAACAATGCAGAAAAAGAAATAAAACTTATTTTACCCGAAATAACAATTTTACAAATAGAACAAAATCGAACAGAATTAACAGAACTTATAGACAAATTTCTTTGTTTTATAGAAAAGGATGATTCCCAGTTTTTATTTATCACAGAAGAAAATCTTGACACAAAATTATATAGAAACTATTTACATCAACAGAAAATAGACTTCCAAATAAATGAGCTAAATTATGTTCCAGTCTTTTATACATCTTCATCAGCTAAAACAAATTCCAATTTTTATTATAATTATTCTGATTGGTACAAGTCATTTAGAAATTTAACTGACTATCCATATCCTCTCGATTTTACTCTATCTGCTGGTATAAGACTAAATCTTGAAGTACCAAAAGCAAAAAAGCTTCGTAAAGAAATTTATGAACTCGAAACAGCAACTATAAACAAAAATTATGAATCCAATCACAAAAGACAAAATGAAGAAATCCTTATAACCAAGAATAAAATTCAAATCAACAAAGAGTATCTTGAAAAGCTAACAGCTGAAATCTTGCAAGAGAAAGATTATAGAATGAAACGTAAAAAACTGTTTGAAGAAAATATAATAACCCAGAATGAATTTTACCAAAGCGAAACAATGTTCTTTTATATTTATAAAGATTATATTTTAACCTTTTGGGAATTCATAAACAATCAGATTAAAATAATCGCTTTAAGTTCAGAATATGAACAATTAATAAAAATCTTTTTAGGAGAAGCACCTTATGAATTATAATTTAAGTAAAAATCATTTTATAAATTCTAACTTTACATCTATTTTAATACTTTTTATGGTCTTATTTTGTACAAACTGCCAGTTATTTTCAAATCCAACAGGAGAATCACAAATAATTCAAACTTATTCAACAGATTCTGGAGAATACCATTATCTGCATACTGTAATAAAAGTTTCAAATAATGGAAATAAAACAATCTACCAAACAACCATAAATATTCAAGCAGATACAAATATTCGCTCTTACTATAAAACGACAACTTCAAATCTTACAATTCAACCTGATTCATCAATTTATATTACGGTTGATTTTAGTTTTAAAAATGAAACAGAAAACAATGAAGAACAATGGAATGAAGATTCCATCAAAATCTTATCCACTTTCTGGAACTAAAACTTCTTCTTAAACTTATACGAATACGACAACGGAATTGATATATCAGAAAGTCCTTTGTAGCGGGTCTGATTCATATCCAGATGAACGCCGGTTGTGATTGAACCAAGTTTGGAAGGAAGTTCAAACGTAATATTCGGGAAAAGGGAAATCCAGGTTTGAGAAGAGTCGCCGAGCATTGTGCGGAGTTTAAAACTAAAGCCAAGATTCAAAAAATCGGTTGGGTCGTAAGAAGCGCGGAACTGGGTATAAAAAGGAAGTGCGCCGGCTGTAAAACCATCGGTACGTTTTGCTTTTCCGTCTTTATATTTTACGATTGTTGAACCGCGTTTTATTGTAGTAACTTCGGTTTTTATAAGATTTTCGTCATCATCGTAATATTTTATTTCGTCAATATATTCGTCGTTTAAGCCGGAAATTACGTCTGCATAAAGTCCAAGTCCAATTTTTGAAAATTCGTAGCCGCCGGTAAGTCCAAGTGCATATTTTGTTTTCTGCTTTTTAAATTCGTCGGTTCCACTACGCGTAACTCGGGCTTCTGGCAAATAATCTGATAAAGTAAAATTGTAATAAAAACCTGCATTCAAAATAAGATTTTCTATAGAAGAAAGTCCTGCAAAAACACCGAATTTTCTTTCATCACTTGTGATATTGTGAGCGGTAAAGCCTGCGTCGAACAAATCCTTTACTCCAAAATTAACACCTGCATCAAGCGCATA
>JAILCM010000250.1 GCA_024680155.1 Treponema sp. | reverse complement strand
TTAATCCATTTTTCGCTTTTTAGTCGCAAAAGACACCAGAAAGTTTTTACAATGTCATCAGCTTTGAGGCAGATATAAATCCAGAATGCAGGCCAGTGGAAAACGAATCCTGCAAGAATTCCAAGAGGGATTGCCAGAACCCACAAAAAAACGTTGTCTGCAAGCATGAGCATTTTTGTATCACCACCGCCACGAAGAACGCCTTTTGTCATAATGCTGTTTGTGGCACGGAATATTATAATGATGCTGATTGCGGCCATGAGCTGTTTTGCGATGTCTACAGTTTCTTCGCTTACGTTATAGGTAGAAATAATAGGGTGGCTTACTGCCATGATGAATGCGGCAGAAATTGCTCCAAGTGAAAGTCCCAGTCCAAAGAACATCCATCCCTGATCCATAGTTTTGTGACGGTCACCAAGTCCGAGAGTTTGTCCTGTAACAATTGCTCCTGCCTGGCTTACACCCTGAATTACAACTGTACTAAGCTGCTGTGTTACACTTGTGATTGCATTTGCCGCTACAAAAGCCGCTCCAAGATGCCCGATTACCATTGCCACCGAATTGTTACCTATAGCAAGAATTGCGTCACTTACTAAAACTGGAATGCTGATTTTTATGTATTCGCCAATCAGGGAGCCGGTTTTCATAAAAATGTCGCGGATTCTAAAACGGATATTTTTGTCTTTAAAGAAAAGATAACCCAAAATCATTATTGCTTCAAAAAGACGGGCAATCAAAGTTCCAAGAGCCGCTCCCGCAACTTCCATTCGTGGTGCACCAAATTTTCCAAAAATAAAAGCGTAGTTTGCGCCCAAATTTACAAAAAATGCCCCTATAGAAACATAAAGCGGCAATCTTACCTGACCAACACTGCGCAAAACAATAGTAGAAACAAGCCCAGTTCCAAGAAAAAAGTAAGTTATAACAGACCAGCGGAAATAAATGCATCCAAGACGGATAATTTCATCGTCGCTTGTGTACATTTTCATTAAAGTGCCCGGCATTATTACTGTAAGAAGAGCGAATATTGCAGCAAGTCCAACTGTAATTCTAAGCATAAGGCATACAGTTTGTTTTAATGCGTGACCGGCTTCTTCTTCATGACCATCAGCGGCTTTTTTCATTCCCCAATAACGCGAAACTAAAACTGAAGCTCCCATTCCCAATCCCATACAGAAAATGTGGTAAATGCTTATGAACGAATTTGCAAGCGAAGTAGCCGAAAGTGCATTTTCACCAAGGCTTCCCACCATGATTGTGTCGAGCATATTTACGCCAATGCTTATTAAACTTTGCAATGCAATCGGAAGGGCAAGCGCAAAAACTCCCTTATAAAACGACGGATCTTTTTGAAACAATTTCATAGATGATGTATTTTAATAAGTTTTATTCTATTTTACTATCGCGTGTTTTTCCCATCTGCGGCTTTTCCATCTGAACAGCATGACGATTCCGCGTGTGGTTTCGTCGGTACCAATTCCAAGCCAGAAACCTACAAGTCCAAGTCCGCATTTTAAACCAAGAATGTAGCTTCCTAAAACCATAATTCCCCAGTTTGAAAGAATTCCATAAATCACAGGGAAACGAACGTCTCCGGCACCTTTTAAAGCTCCAACGTAAACTAAGTTTAAAGCACGTCCGAATTCAATATAAGCTGAATAAATCAAAAGAGTAGAAACTAGAGAAACAACTTCGGGAATGTCGGTGAAAATTCCAATAATCGGCTTTTTAAAGAGATTTACAACAACAATCAGCGTCATTGAACAGGCGGTTGCAACTAACTGGTAAATAAAAACTTTTTTGTAGGCGGTATCATTTTCTTTTGCACCAACGTAATAGCCGGTTTTAATTTGAGTTGCCTGACCTGTCGCAACGGCTACCGCAAAAACAAAGCGTACAATCGTCATTGTGTAAACCTGAGCGGACATTGCAAAAGTTCCAAGGGTAGAAATCATTGCCATAATAACAATCTGACTGATGTTGTAAGAAAGACTTTCGCCTGCAGTCGGCACACCAACCGAAAGAATCAGTTTGTAGCTTGCAGCGGGTACTTTTGTAATTCCTCTAAAATGGAAGGCAACATCTTTTCTGCGGCGAATAAAAATACTGAACATAATGCAGGAAACAACCATCGAAAGTCCTGAAGCTCCTGCAACTCCTGGAACTCCAAGAACTGGTAATCCGAACCATCCGTACAAAGAAAGTGCGTTTCCAAGAACATTTACAACATTTGCCGTAATAGAAACAATCATTGCTTCGTTTGTGTAGCCGTAACTTCGTAAAATAGCACCCTGCAAAAGACTGAAGGCATTAAAAAAGCAGCAGCAGCCGCCAAAAATTACAAAATACTGCCATGCAAAATTGCGAACCGATTCTTCAAGGGTGTAGCGGCTTAAAAGAGGGCCGGTTCCAAAAATCACCAGGGCAGTCAGGAAAATGGAAACAAAAAATACCATAACCGCACTTGCCTGTGCAATGTGATTCAGTTCATCTTCCTGCTTTTTAGCTCCAAGATATTGCGCCAGAACAATTGAACATCCGGTTCCAATTACAGAAAAAACAAGATTTAGAAAGAAAACATATTGCGAAACAAGCCCGACTGCTGCAACTGCGTCATTACTGTAAGAGCTCAGCATCATCGTATCAACAGAAGAAACGAGAATTCGCATAAATTGTTCCATTGCAATCGGAAACATCAATTTTAGCATTGGCAAAGCGCCGCGATTTTTCTTTGAAATAGAATTTTGCATCGTCGTGGTTTGTTCTGATTTATTTTGTATAGATTGGTTAGTTTGGTTTTGCATGGTTGCATTTTATCCTTTTGCTAAAATAGAAAATTGTTTGATTCTATTAAGATGTGGTACAAAATTAAACCAAAACTCAAACCAAAATCCAACCAAAATTAAAACATTGATACTCGGGCTCAAATTCATTATAATTTTGAGCATTATTT
>JAILCM010000240.1 GCA_024680155.1 Treponema sp. | reverse complement strand
CTTTGATAATATCGTTAAGGGAATAGACACCCAGCGTGACAAAAAAACAAAAGACACAATCAAGAATACAGAAATCAAACTTTCTCAGTATATGCTCAATCTTACAAAGTCAAAGCGCCAGAACGAAATTAAACGTGCGCTCGAAACTTCAAGAAAAATGAGCGTGAGCCGCTTTATCACAAAATACAAGCTTGAACTTTTTGACAGCATAAAAATCTGGATGATGACTCCCGAAGTTGTTTCTGAACTGATTCCGCTGCAGCACGGCATTTTTGACATTGTAATTTTTGATGAAGCTTCGCAGATGTTTGTAGAAAAGGGTATCCCATCAATCTATCGCGCAAACAAAGTTGTAATTGCAGGTGATACAAAACAGCTTAGACCTACAAAACTCTTTACCGGTCGTTTTGAAGAAAATCCTGATGAACTTGCAGAAGATGAAGAAACAAATGAAGCTTTGGAAGAACCAAGTTTGCTGGACCTTGCAAAATATAAGTACAAGGATGTAATGCTTCAGTATCATTACCGTTCAAAATATGAAGAACTGATTGCTTTTTCAAATCACGCTTTTTATGACGGTAAACTGCTGGTTTCTCCTAATGTTGCAACTCCAGACACTTCACCAATCGAAGTTCACAAAATTGAAGACGGAATGTGGATAAATACAGCAAACCGCAAAGAAGCCGAATACTGTGTAAAACTGATTAAACAGATTTTTGCAGAGCGAAAGAAAAATGAAACAATCGGTATAATTACGTTCAACTCTCATCAGCACGATATGGTAGAAGACTGCATTGATGAAGAATGTGCAATAGACAAAAACTTTGAACTTGCAATTGCAAACGAGCGAATCCGAAAAGAAGATGGTGAAGATAAGAGTTTGTTTGTAAAAAATATTGAAAATGTTCAGGGTGATGAACGCGATATCATCATTTTCTCGGTTGGTTTTGCAAAGAACGAACAGGGCAAAATTTTCAGAAACTTTGGCTGGCTTAATAATGAAGGCGGCGAAAACCGTTTGAATGTTGCAATCAGCCGTGCTAAAAAGAAGATTCATATTGTAACTTCAATTCAGCCTTCTGAGCTTGATGTTACCGGCCTTAAAAATCAGGGACCGGCGTATTTAAAGAAATATCTTGAATATTGTTTTGCTGTTAGCGATGGAAATGTTGAACTTACAAGAACAATTCTCGACAATCTGTGCGAAAACGTTCATCTTAGCGATTTTTACGGTAACGATACTCCGTTTGAAGAAGAAGTTTTCCGCAAATTAAAGGAACGCGGACTTGATGTTTACGCTAATGTAGGAATCGGCGGCTACTGTATAGATTTTGCCGTTAAAAAAGATGATGCGTACGTGCTTGGAATTGAATGTGATTTCAACCTTTACAAAGATTCCGCTTCAACCCGCGAAAGAGACTATCACCGCCAGAAATACCTTGAATCCCGCGGCTGGAAAGTTTACCGTTTATGGAGTTCTGAATGGTGGAAAAACCAGGATGCTGAGCTGGATAAGATTGTGAAGCTGTGTGAATAATTTTTTTTGAATGTTCAATTTGCGATAAAATACAAAAAAAACGTAAAATTGAATAAATTACGAAAAAAATATATAATACTGTAATTATTTTTTTAGATTCCCGGGTCAAGCCCGAGAATGACAAAGGACTAAAAATGAACAGACGACTTATCACAGCAGCTTTACCTTACGTTAATAACATTCCGCATTTGGGAAATATAATTCAGTCGCTTTCGGGCGATGTTTTTGCACGCTTTTGCCGCAGCCGTGGTTATGACACTCTTTATGTTTGTGGTGTTGATGAATACGGTACTGCAACCGAAACTAAGGCTCTTGAAGAAAAGACTGAGCCTCGTGCTCTCTGCGACCACTATTATGGCGAGCACACAAAAATCTATGAATGGTTTAAAATTGATTTTGATAAATTCGGCCGCACTTCTAACGAACAGTGTACAGAAATTACACAGGCTCTTTTCAACGACCTGGACAAGGCCGGCCTCATTCACGAGCATGTAAACAAGCAGCTTTTCTGTCCTCACTGTAATATGTTCCTTGCAGACCGCTATGTTGACGGAACCTGTCCTAAGTGTGGTTACGAAAAGGCCCGCGGTGACCAGTGC
>JAILCM010000216.1 GCA_024680155.1 Treponema sp. | reverse complement strand
CCTTCTGGAAGAGCGTCAATTGCAGCTTTCTGTCCAAGAGCATCTGGAAGGAATGTAACATCTTTTCCAAGTTTTTCAGCAAAGTATTTTACAACTGGAGCCATGCGGTTTTTTCCGTTGATGAACTTTTCAGCATCAGCGTCTGTCCATGTTTTTCCAGCTTTTTCTGCTTTTTCCTGAGCCTTTTTTACGTCCTTTTTAGGATCTCCAAGGTGGCTCATAAGAACGAGAGAACGTGGTTTCTGTTCAAGAATGTATTTAATAGTAGGAAGAGCAGCCATGATACGAGTATCATCCTGTACAACTCCGTCCTTCATTGGTACGTTAAAATCAACACGCATAATGATGCGTTTGCCTTTCAAATCAACGTCTTTAACGGTCTTAATCATTTGAAACTCCTGTGTCCGTACAAAAAAAATGCACGGAAAATTTTCGATATATAATAAAATATAATGAGTTTTCTATACAAATTCAATGTAAAAAATCAGACAATAAAAACATAGGGCTCATCATAAGTAAGAAACTTTTTATCATGAGTCATAAGTGTCATTCCATCCCCTTTAGCTTGAGCAAGAAGAATTCTGTCAAATGGATCTTCATGCTCGGGAGAACCTTCTTTCTGTTCGAGTGTTTCAAGTGCACAGATATGTCTGTCATCTATTGGAAGTCTTGAAAAACCCATATGCTCGCAGTAATGCATGAATTCAACACCACTACGGGTAATTTGTTTTGGGTGTTTTCTGTGTTTTATAGCAATTTCCCACATTGAGGCAATACTATAGAAAAAATTATTCTCTTCAGAAGATAATACTTCGATAGCTTTGCGTGACAAGTTTTCCCGATTAAAAAGTGCCCACAATATTATATGAGTATCAAGTAAAATATCCATTAGACCAAATCCCCCCAAATTTCTTTAAGTTCTTCATCCGACCATGCACAAGGATCCCAATTTTCATCATCAATTTTTGGAACTTTCATGTCATCCTTAAACATTCCAAGCTTAGAAATAAGACTTTCCTTTTGCGGAAGTAGAGTCATTTTTACAACAGGCTTCCCCGCCCTTGCAATAATCACCTCTTTTTCTTCCTTTCGTTCAAGCATAGCTATAATCTTAGAAAAATTTGTCTTTGCTTCTAAAACATTCATCTGGCACATATCAAGCACCTCCAAAAAATTTAACACTTAGTCACCTTAACCTTAGTCAACCTGACTAGAATTTATTAAAACACAGTAAGAAAGTCAATAAAAAAAAACAGCAAATAATCAATTTTTTTATAATTTTTTTGCCATTTGGGAAACAGACTTTTTCCACATAGATACAAACCAGTCTGGGGAAAGCGGACAGGCATTTTCTCCAAAAGAAAGCACCCACCGCAAAACTGGAATCCATTGCGAAGTTGAAAATGAAATGGTATTTTTTTGTTCGTCAGGACTTTCTTCTATAATTTGATTTTCTGCCCAGAGATTTTCGAGAACAGTAGTTCTTGCTTCTCCATAAAATTCAATTTTAAAATCGTATTCTTCATCATATTGAAAAGCCCCAAAACGTCCCTGTTCAAAATCTTCGCGGAAACGGAAATTTGGCGGTAAATCAAAACTTTTTGAAGTAAGCACTTCTACGCTGTGCATTTTTGAAAGCTTAAAAAGACGAGGATTCGGGAGTTTATCTTTGCTTGAAGCTCCGTACAAAAATAAGCTTCCACTGTCAAAAACAAGCTGGAAAGGCATGATTTTCCGGTGGCGCTCTTCTGGCTCCCATTTACTGTAATAATCAAAATCAAGAAGATAGTTATGTTTGATTGCATCAAGGATTTTTTCGACAACGCCTTGGTCAATTAAAGGCTTAGGTCTCGGAGTAATATAGAAGCGTTCAGAAAGAGGAGATTGTCCGGTCAAACCAGACAATGACACGTTGTCCGACTCATCCGATGTGACATTCTCGCGCTTGTTGCGGGAATCTATTTTTGGAGTAATTTTTTTTAGCAGCGTATCAAAGGACTTATACAAAAAGTCATCATTAGAATTCTGCGCGACAATTTTTTGTATAAGTTCTAAGTATAAAAGTTCATCATCACTAAAGCCTTCTGCCGGCATTTTAAACGGTTTTGTATAATGCCAGCCGTGTGCTTTCCTGTCAAAGTCCAGCGGGGCACCAAGTTCGTTTTTCATGTAACGAAAGTCTCGACGAACAGAACTTTCGGAAAGTGTAATGTCGCGTAGTTCAAGCCGCAGAGAATCAAGAATTTTTTCAAAAGGAACAATTTCACCGTCGCAAAGAAGGCTGTCTATAAGGCGAAAACGTTCCAGTTGAGTGTGAGTTGTTTTGTGTCTGGGCATTTTTTACTGAACTTCCCATTCAGTGATATTGCGTTCTGCTGAATTGAAATTTACACCGATTTTGAAAAGTTTACGCTTATCTGCAGAATATTGGGCTGCATATCCTTGTTCTTCAAACTGTTTTAAAGCTTGGGCGGCACTTACATCACGTTTGAACTCGAAAATATAAACGTAAGCGTCAGTTTCCAGAATGCAGTCTGCCCTGCCCTTTGCTGAATGAACTTCGGTGCGGGCGTATTTTCCCATCATTGTTAATGCCATAAAAATAACATTCTGAAAATTCTGTTCGGTAATTGACTCTGTATCAGCTCCAGCAGGATAAGTCAAAAGCGCAAATAAAGATGTAAACCATTTTCGCATTCCATCAGTATCACCTTCTTCTACGGCATCGTCTAAAAGATCAATATTAAAGGGAGCAGGCTTATCTTCTACATGAAGATAGCTTGGGGCAAAGGAATTTAAGAATCCGTATTTTACCTCTGCATTTGGAAATTTCAGTTTGTAAGAATTTTGCTTCCTGTTCCAGCTTTTAATAGTAAGATAACCGGATTGATAAAAGAGAGGAATCGGGTCTGCATTTTCAGGGCGGTAATCTTTTAACTCACTCTCATTTGCCTTAACTTCACACATAAACTGACGAATATCGTAATTTGCAGAATTAAGTTTATTAATAAGGAATGTAGGCGTTCCGCTTTCAAACCAGTAGCTGCCAAAATCATTTTCATTAAAACAATGCAGCAGACTAAAAGGATTATACATTCCTTCACCATCACCACTGAAATGGTAACCATCATACATCCGTTTTAATTCAGCAAGAGTTTCTGATTCAGAAAAGCCGCAAGATTCTGCAAGCTTCTTTACATACAGTGCAAAAGTACATTCCAATTCGGACTGAGAAATTCCACAAATATTATTGTATTTAGAAATCAAAGATATATCAGTAAGCTGATTCAAATCGCTGAAAATACTTACCTTGCTGAATTTTGTAACTCCGGTAAACATGTAAAAACGCAGGTACTCGTCGCAGTCTTTAAGAGTGGTAAAAAAGGCTTTGTACAAATTGCGGTTGGCTTCTTCCTGCTGAGGATTTACCGTCATGTTTTTTAGGAGAGGATTGTCATATTCGTCAATGAGGACAACAACTTTTCGGCCTGTTTTTTTATTTGCATTTTCCAAAGCTTTTGCAAAGCGGATGGCAAGTGTTACCTCATCATGAGGAAGCTCATACTTTTCTTCAAAATCATTTAATGAAGTCCTAAGCTTTTTTGCAAGGCCATCCTTTTCCATAAATTCCCCGCTTGCAAGCGAAAAATACATTACAGAATATTCCGCCCAAGGCTCTTTACTCTGCTCTTCCAGCTGTTCAATTGCAAGCCCGGTAAACAAATCTTTTCGGCCAAGAAAATAATACCTTATTGTAGAAAGCAAAAGTCTTTTACCAAAGCGGCGGGGACGGCTCAAAAAGACGGCCCTTTGCGTATGAGTAAGCTCATAAATCAAAGAAGTCTTATCAACATAAAGATAATCCCCTTCGCGAAGAATACTAAAATCCTGCACGCCAAGCGGTAAAAGCTGT
>JAILCM010000195.1 GCA_024680155.1 Treponema sp. | reverse complement strand
ATCTGTTCTTACACCAGGAATGGAGCCGCCGTTTTCCCGGATGTTTTTAGCTATTTCTGTAGGGTTCAGTGTTACCTGAGTGTAGAAGTAAGCAAAGAAGATAATAAGAAGAACCAACAAGACATTATAAAGCCAACCTGTAGGTCTGAGCAACCTTGACAATGTAGAAACAAAGTTCAAGGAATTTTCACCCTTAGCAAATGTGGAAATAATTGTTAATGGCATGGTAAGAATTGCCGATGCAAAAATCAAAGGAATTACATTTGAAGGATTTACTTTAAATGGGATGTATGTGCTCTGTCCGCCATACATTTTTCTTCCAACAACTCTTTTTGCATAATGAACAGGGATTTTTCTCTGTCCAGACTCTTCATAAATAACCAATGCGATAATTACAATGAACATTACCAATACAAGGATTACGAAAACCAACTGAATTTCGCCAGCAATAACTTTTTGAACAAGTTCAACAATTGCATTTGGCAAGCGGGCAACGATACCTGCAAAGATCATCATTGATATACCATTACCAATTCCACGAGCTGTAATTTGATCTCCAAGCCAAATAGTAACCATAGATCCAGTTGTTACAGTCAGAATTGCAAGCAATCTAAAAGCTATTTCATTCTGAATAACAACTGCATTCGGAATACTATAAGCATAAACAGTTACACCCCAGGCCTGTATGATACAAACAAGAATTGTTCCTATACGAGTATAAGAAGCAATTTTTCTTTGACCACCATCTTCCTGAGATATACGTTTAAGTGATGGGAATATAATCACAGCAAGCTGCATGATAATCTGCATTGAGATATACGGCATTACACCAAGCATGAAAATAGAAAAGTTCGAGAATGCACCGCCGACAAAGAAGTCTAAATAACTAACAAAAGCGTTATTACTATCTTCAATGCTGCTATTAAAATAGTCAAACAAAACTGAAGCATTAACGCCAGGTATAGTTAATACACTTCCAAGTCTGAATACAGCAAGGATTAAAAGTGTAAAGAACAATCGCTCTCTTAATTCTTTAACTTTAAACATATTTACAATTGGATTGCTTGCCATGTTCTACTCCACTTTTTTATTTATCACTTTCTGCAGATTTTTTTTCTGCGATTGTTACAGTTCCACCTGCTTTTTCAATCTTAGCTTTTGCTGATTCAGAAACTTTATCAACAACAACTGTAAGTTTCTTTGTAATGTCACCATCACCAAGAACTTTAATCAATTCAGTTGCCTTAGAAGAAATGAATCCTTTAGCAATCAAAGATGTTCTATCTACTGTTTCACCATCATTGAATTTTGCTTCAAGCTGATTAACATTGATGCATACAAATTCTTTCTTGAAAGGATAGTTTGAAAATCCTTTACGTGCAATACGTCTGTAAAGAGGCATCTGTCCGCCTTCAAAACCAACGTATGGAACTGAAGAACCAGTTCTTGACTGCTGTCCTTTATTACCTTTACCAGCTGTTGTACCAAGTCCAGATGATGAACCACGTCCAACACGCTTAGGCTTTTTATTAGCACCCTGAGGAGCGCTAAGGATTGGATTGTATTCTGCCATTTTAGATCTCCTCAACCTTTACCAAATGAGAAACAGCTGCAGCCATTCCTCTAACAGCATCATTATCAGGAAGAATGTTTGAAGAACTGATTTTCTTCAAACCCAAACTTCTTACTGTTGCAACCTTTTCAGGTTTCTGACCAATTGTACTTCTAATTAATGTAACCTTTAACTGTTTTGTCTTAGCCATACATTAACCCCACAATTCATCCAGAGTTTTACCTCTGTTGGCAGCAACTTTTTTAGCATCCATGAGTTTTGAAATAGCGTCGAATGTTGCACGAACAACATTTACTGCTGAGTTAGAACCCAAAGATTTAGACTGAACGTCTGTTGCACCAGCTGCATCCATAATAGCACGAACAGTACCACCGGCAATAATACCAGTACCGGAACAAGCCGGCTTAAGAAGTACTTCTGAACTCTTATACTTACCAATAATATCATGTGGAATAGTTCCGTTCTTCATTGGAACAGTAATAAGATTTCTTTTTGCTTTATCAATACTCTTTTTAATAGCTTCAGATACGTCATTAGCTTTACCAAGTCCGTATCCAACGCGACCTTTCTGATCACCAACAACAGTAAGAGCAGAGAAAGACATACGACGTCCTCCTTTTACAGTCTTACAAGTTCTGTTAAGAGTAACGAGTTTTTCTACGAACTCTTTCTCTTTTGGATCTTTATCAAAGTTTTTCTGATGTTCCATAATAACTCCTAGAATTCGATACCAGCTTTACGGGCACCATCAGCGAAAGCTTTTACAACACCATGGTACAA
>JAILCM010000181.1 GCA_024680155.1 Treponema sp. | reverse complement strand
GCTTCTCCATCTTACGGTGCAGAAACAAAGGGACTTATCAAGTCTTTGAACTCTGTTGCTAAGGTTCCATACAAGTACTCACTTGATGGTATCTCTAACACACAGACAATCAACCCATCTGCTCTCGGACACAACGAAGCTGAACAGGTTGAAAACCTTGTAAACATCCTCGACGGATACTTCTCTAAGGGTGCTCACCACCTGAATGTAAACGTATTCGGCGTTGAAAAACTTAAGGACTGCCAGGCTCACCCTGAAAAACCTGAATATGCTAACTTTACAGTTCGTGTATCTGGTTATGCAGTTCGCTTCATCAACCTTACAAAGGAACAGCAGGACGACGTAATCGCAAGAACATGTCACGCTTCTTTGTAATTTACTGTTGTAAGCATGGCGAGTTTGCGAAAGCAAACTTGTGAAGCAAGCGTAGCTTGCGACTCATGCAAGTTTGTAATCGAAGATTACAAACTTGGGAAGCACGGCCTGCTTGCAGGACGTGCGACTAGTTGGTTGAAAGCCTAATAGAACGCAGTTTCGGTTTTCCGAGGCTGCGTTTTTTTATGTACACACAATATCATTTATAAAATTCTTGTGATTAAAATCCTGCAAAATGGTACAATGCTTCTGCTATGGAAAAACTTGAAATCCTGTATATTGATAAATATATTGCAGTTGTTAATAAACCTGCTGGTCTTTTGAGCGTACCTTTTAATGGAAGTAATGCACATACTGCACAAAGTATTCTTGAACAAATTTTACGAAAACAGGGCAGAGTGAATTCTCATCATAAACCGTTTGCCGTTCATAGACTTGACCGTGATACCAGTGGCGTAATGATGTTTGCTCTTACCGAACAGGCTCAAAAAGTCATCATGGATACCTGGCATACAATGGTTACCGAACGTCTCTACTACGCGCTTGCCGAAGTTTCTCCAATTGCCCGCAAAAATCCGCTCGCGCAGGAAGGTCTTATTGATGACCCGATTGCTCTAAATGCGCACAATATCGGTTATGTTCCAAATGCTGGCGGTAAACGTACGAATGATTTTTCAAAAGTAAAAACTGTTCCAGCCCGAACTTTCTACAAAAAACTGGCTGAAAATTCAAAATATGCACTTTTTGAACTGTCTCTTGATACTGGCAAAAAAAATCAGATTCGAGCACATCTTGCGGCACACGGGTACCCGCTTGCAGGAGACAGAGAACATCGTGCTCATACTAATCCTTTTAACCGCCTTTGCCTTCACGCACGAACTTTAGAATTTGATCATCCCTTTACACACGAACATTTAAAATTTGAAGTTCCAGAGCCAGCTGCGTGGGAAAAGATTTTTTCAAAAAACTAAAATGTGATTTTTGCAAAAAATACTTTTATCTTCTATAATAAGAATATGTATCAAATTTCTTCCGCTTTTTGTGAATTTATTGCGCCAGACTGCGACCGTGCCTCATTTATTCAGAATTATTTAAAATCGGCTGGGCTTGAATCACCAATACTTCAAATGGAAGGTAAAAATCACATTTATGTAAAATTTCCACAAAATCAATATAATCCAATGTTCCGCATAAAAACGGTGATTGCTCATTACGACCGGATTGGTATTGGGGCAAATGATAATTCTGCGGCAGTTTTTTGTTTAATGCAGTGGGCTGTAGATCTGGCAAAAAAATATGGTGGTGGTGGAACAATTGTCTCAGGTGGGGCGGTAAATTCTTTCCATAATATACGCTTGATTTTTACTGATGGCGAAGAACTTGGTGAAGGCGGGGTTGCAAATCAGGGGGCTTTTCCTTTGGCTCAAATTTTTAAGAGGCTTGGAATTACAAATGATGATATTTTTGTTTTTGATTGTATGGGGCGAGGAGATGTTCCTATTTTAACTCAAACTAAGCTTCCAAAAACGGCATCACGTCAGTTTGTAAAAGAATTTTCTGCACTTGAACAACGGGCGCGTAATCTTTTGCAGGTAAGTTCTGGTGGAAAATGTTTTTGTCTTCCATGTAATTATTCAGATAATGCAAGTTTTATTGCAAACGGAATTCCTGCTGTCGCGATTACAATGCTCCCTTCTTCAGAGGTAAACGCGGTTCTTTCTGGACAAACGCCGGATACATGGGCGCTTTTTCATACTCCAAATGATAATCTTGCTTCTCTTACACCACAAAGTTTTGAAATCTTCTATGATATTCTTTATAATCTTGCTTCTTTAAAGACTGTTCCTCAGTTAAATTTGTAATTTTGAAAAAAATCCCGAATATTTTGGGAGAAAAGTCCCGAAAATTTACGTTTTTTTTCCAGTTTTTAGGCAGTTTCCTTGATGTGTGAACTTATAAAAAAAATATTATAATTTATAGTAAATATGTCTAATATTTAAATAAAATTTTATTGAATATATTGCATTATCTGTTAGAATTGGAGACATATTAAAAGTCAAAAGGACACGGTGGGAAGATGAAAAAGTCAGACAAAAATATTGGTGGAATAAAAATCCGTACAATAAATATTCTTTCAATGGTTGCGTCTTGCATCCTTTGTTCTACAATTCTCATTTCAAGTTTTGAGTCTGAACATAAATATAATTCAATTTTTTTTGATGTTTCTGATTATACCGACTGCACTAAAGCAATCAGCGATTTTAAAGATGCAACTGAATACCTTACAGATCAGGCTAGACTTTTTGTTATTCATAAAGATGCTTCATTTTTAAAAGATTATTTTGATGAAACTAATTTTTCAAAAAGACGTGAACAGTCTCTAGAAGTTCTTGCATTGTCACATGAAGATGATGAAGCTATGAAAAATCTTACTAAAGCAATGAAAGAGTCTGAAGATTTAAAAGTGCGCGAATTGTATGCCATGAAGCTTGTTTGCGAAGTTGTGCCTCTTACTATGGAAGAACTTCCTGTTGAAATTACATCATTTTCACTTGCACCTATAGACGCTCAACTTTCTGATGGTAAAAAACTTGCTAAGGCACAGGAAATCCTTTTTGATGCAAGTTATATAAATTCTAAAGGAAGAATTTTAAAGTATGCAACTCTTGCTCTTGGCTCTCTTTCTGGAACTTTTATTGATCAGCTTGAGTCAGATGATAAAATTCTTACAAAGTCTTTCTGCATTCATAAAATTATTTGTTTTGCGCTTATTGTTATAAGTATTTTTATTTATCTGTTTATTTTTGTATTTGTAATTATTCCGTTAAAGGACGACATGAAGAGTGTAAAACTTGGCGAAAAAATGAATCCTAAAGGAGCTTATGAACTTAGATATATTGCAAATACTTACAATGAACTTTGCAAAAAAAATATCATAAAAGAAACTGTTTTAAGGCATAAAGCTGAACATGATCCTCTTACAGATTTAATAAATCGAGAAGCGTTTAGTCAGATTAAGGAAATCTTTAAAGAAACAAACGAACAGATTGCTTACCTTTTGATTGATATAGATTATTTTAAGCAGATAAATGATAATTACGGACATCTTATAGGAGATAACGTTCTTAAAAAGATTGCAAAATTGCTTTCTGATCAGTTCCGTAATACTGATTATGTTGCGCGTGTTGGTGGAGATGAATTTGCTGTTATTATGACAAAATTTGGTGATTCTCCAGAAATTGTAATTCAGCGTAAGATTGATGGTTTAAATAAAATTCTTCAAATGGTTACAGATGGCCTTCCTCCTGTTTCCTTAAGTGTTGGTGTTTCTTTTTCCGAAAGTGGATTTAAGGATGTTTTGGAAGAGCAGGCTGATAAAGCTTTGTACCGTGTAAAAAATGGTGGAAGGTGTAACTGTTCTTTCTATGATTACATTCAGTTGAATTAAAATCTAAAATTCACAGTAAGAAAAACGCAACAGTTTTTTGAATAATTTTATATATCGTGGTATAATTTTTCTATGTCAAAAATCAAAACTTTATTGTCTAAGCTATTATCAGAAGATATGCCTATTCAGCAAAAGCTGTTAAATATGGTACTTCCTGCTGCTGTAATTGCTGGAATAATTGCCTTGCTTGGCTCTTGCATGATGAGTTTTAATTCTCTTACTAATCTTGCCATAGCAGTGGTTGATATTGTTTTAATTTTTTCTCTTCTTTTTTCTGTAATTTTTAAGAAATATAAGCTTTCGGCAATTGTATTTCTTTTTTCGATAAATAATATTCTTTTTCCGGTAATGTTCTTTTCTTCTGGCGGAGTTTCTAGCGGAATGCCAGTATGGATGTTAACCGGTCTTGTAATGGCGTGGCTTTTTCTTGTTGGCGTTACACGTTATACAATGTTCTTCATAAATCTACTTTGTGATTTAGCTTGTATTATTGTTGCTGTAAAAAAGCCTGAACTTGTTAATCCCCTTGGCGGTGATTTTGAAATTGCATTTGATGTTGCAATGGCTATTATTATTGCTGCCTGCATTTTTATAATTATTTTTAAATTCCAGATTGACAACTATGATTATCAGGAAAAAAAGATAAAAAAGGCGGAAGAAGATGCAATTAAAGCTACTAAAGCAAAGAGTGTTTTTCTTTCTAATATGACTCATGATATCCGTACTCCAATGAACGCTATTCTTGGTTATATAGAAATTGCTAAAAATAATCTGGATGACAAAAAAAAGGTAGAAGACTGTCTTTCTAAAACTACAGTTGCAACCGAACATCTTTTGAATTTGATAAATAATGTTCTTGATATGTCAAAAATCGAAAATGGAAAAATGTCGCTCGAAAATAGAACTTGTGACCTTTTGCTCATTTTTGAAGATGTATTTACTATTCTGCGTCCTGAATTTGTTCGTAAAGAAATTGAACTTGTTAAGGATATGAATGGGCTTGTTTTTCCTATTGTAAAAAGCGATAAACTTAGACTTAATCAGATTCTTTTAAATCTTATAAATAATTCAATAAAATATTCTTCGGCTCAGTCGCATATTTATGTTACAGTTAGCCAGCGCGAAGTAAAAGAGGGGCGTGTTCCTACAAAAATTATAATTCGCGATGAAGGTTATGGAATGAGTCAGGAATTTTTGAATCATGTTTTTGAACCTTTTGAGCGCGAACGAAATACAACTTCAAGTGG
This sequence comes from Treponema sp., assembly GCA_024680155.1. GTDB lineage: Bacteria > Spirochaetota > Spirochaetia > Treponematales > Treponemataceae > Treponema_D. Next base: position 65,034 of record JAILCM010000181.1, on the reverse strand, counting down.
AGAAATTGGTACCGGTCTTGGTCTTGTAATTACCAAAAATCTTATTGAAATTATGGGCGGTACAATGGAGATAAATACTCAGGAAAACATTGGTACCGAAATAACTATAAATATTGATTTCCAGCTTGATGCCGCTGTTCCAGAAGCTGTAATTTCGGAAGGTAAAAAGATTGATTTTACAGGAAAACGCGTTCTTCTTGTTGAAGATAATGACTTTAACCGCGAAGTTGCTACAGAACTTTTGCAAAGTGTTGGTTTTATTGTTGACGAAGCTACCGATGGAACTTACGCTATAGAAAAAGTTCGTGTTTCTAAAAAAGGCTATTATGATTTAGTTCTTATGGATATTCAAATGCCGCTTATGGACGGTTACAAAGCAACTACAATTATCCGTTCGTTTGAAAATAAAGATCTTGCCGAAATTCCAATTGTAGCTCTTACTGCAAATGCGTTCATAGAAGACAGGTTTAAGGCGTTTGAGTATGGAATGAATGGTTATCTTACAAAGCCAATCAAACTTAAAGAAGTGTGCGAAACTATTTCTTCAATTCTGGATGCTGAACAAAAATGAATTACAACGATTTAAGGGCGAACGCTTACAGTCAGACTGGTAAGGAAGGTAGTGGTTCTTCAAAAAAAATTGACAGTTCAATAAATTCTGCAAAAACTGTAAAGCCGTTTATGCCGCAAAGATTTTATAAAGATGATGTGGCTGGCGTTGGAGCAGGCGTTGGAAGTGGTGCAAACGGAATTGGAACAGAGTCAAATAGAATTGGAACAGGGGCGGGCGCTACAACTGGTTCTGATGGAAAATCTTCCTTTACAAAAATGACTTCATCTGACATCTCTCAATCAAAATCAGAGACTCCAAATTCTGTTCGTCTTGAAAATGCAACTGATTTCTTAAAAAGCGGCGGACTTATAAAAGTTCCTGTTGAAGAAAGCAAGCCGGATGGTTCAGATTCGGTTTATCGTCGCGTTGCAAAATTCCTTCTTTTAATTGGTGAAGATGAAGCGGCAAAAATCCTTCCTCATCTTTCCGAAACTCAAATAGAAAAAATCATTCCGGAAATTGCTTCAATCAGAACTGTAAGTAAAGAAGAAGCGTCGGTAATTCTTGCGGAATTTAATTCACTTCTGGAAAAGTCTCGTCAAAACGGTGGTGTAGAAACTGCACGCGAAATGCTTGTAAAGGCTTACGGTAAAAAACGTGCCGACGAGATGATTAAAAAAACAATGCCGCTTGAAGGTAAAAAGCCTTTTGATTATCTGAACGATGCAGACGCGGAACGAATTTATCTTCTCTTAAAAGATGAAAATGTTGGTGTTCAGTCGATGGTACTTTCTCATCTGGAACCAAAAAAAGCTGCTGCAGTTATAAATCAGATGAAGGCTGATGAAAAAAGAGAAGTTGTAATGCGGCTTGCAAAAATGGAACCTGTGAATCCCGATATTATCCGCCGTGTGGATCAGGCAATGCACGAAAAATCGCTTACACAAACTACAGAAAAAGCAGAAAATATAGACGGAAGAAATGCCCTTGCTCAAATCCTCAAAAAAATGGATGTAAGCGCCGAAAACGATATTCTTTCTTATTTGTCGGAAGACGACCCGGATTTAGGCCAGGATTTAAGAAGCCGTCTGTTTACAATGGACGATGTAATTAAAGCTGATGACCGTTTTGTTCAGGAAAAGCTCCGTGAAATGACAGAAATTGATATTGCCTATTTAATTGCCGGAAAGCCTGATGATTTTAGAAGTAAAGTTTTGGATAATATATCCAGTGGCCGCCGAAGTGAAGTGCTTTCTCAGGAAGATATTTTAAAACCAATGCGACGTTCTGACTGTGAACGAATAACTTCTCAATTTTACAGTGTGCTCCGTCGCGCCTACGAAACAGGCCATTTAATCATCAAAGACCGCAACGACGATGTTTTTGTGTAGACTTATTGTATTGTTCACCTAATCAATTATTCGTGTTGTCGCTCTTTGCCTTTTTGTAAAGATTTTTACAATTTTTAGATAGATTTAAATCTCTTTTATTTAAAATCCCGCTGTATAATTAAATTATTGTGGTGGCGGCGGTCATCAATTTTGAGAGGTTTTTATGTCATATTACAAAAATTTTAAATCGGTTACATATTGTGTTGCTCAATGGGCAGCTCATGTTACAGAAGAAAAATTACGCCATGAAACAGAATGGCTTCAAAAATATGTTGGAATAGATAAAGTCTATCTTGAAACTTACCGCGGAAATTTTGCCTCAAAAGAGCAAATTCAGATGATTAAGTGTGTACTTTCTGAATACGGAATTGAAGTTAGCGGTGGAATTACAACAGTTACCCCAGACTTGAACGAAAGCGATAAAAAACGTCACCGCCTTTTTGAAACTTTCTGCTATTGTAACGAACCAATGCGTGCACGCTTAAAAGAAGTGAGCGAGTTTACGGCTTCTCTTTTTGACGAATTTATTATTGACGACTTTTTCTTTACACAATGTATGTGCGAAGATTGCCGCCGCGAAAAGGGAAATCGTTTCTGGGAAGAATTCCGTCTTGCAAAAATGATGGAAGTTTCTGAAAACCTGATTATTAAGCCTGCAAAAAAGGTAAATCCGAACGTAAAAATCATTATAAAATACCCTAACTGGCGTGAAAGCTACCAGGAAACAGGATACAATCCTGGTGAACAGCGTAATATTTTTGATTCAATCTATACTGGAACAGAAACTCGTCACGGAGCTCAGCAGGATCAGCATTTGCCACGTTATTTAAGCTATTCTTTGCCGCGTTATATGGAAAATGTTGCTCCAGACAGAAATGGCGGCGGCTGGTTTGATCCTTTTGAATGTGACAGAATAGACTCTTATCTTGAACAGGCATACCTTACAGCTTTTGCAAAATCAAAAGAAATTATGATGTTTTGCTGGAGTGCAATTTACAATAATAAACGCGCAACTCCGCTTGGCTTCCAGTATCAAAAATTGGACTACATTTTGGGGCAGTGTGGAAATCCTGTTGGGCTTCCGGTTTACATTCCGTTTAATTCGCAGGGAGAAGATCATCTTGAAGATTATCTTGGAATGATTGGAGTGCCTTTTGAACCAACCCCAGATTTTCCTTCAGCATCTTCTGTGGTGGGCAAAAAAGATTCCGGCTCTAGTAAAGATGCCTCACAAAAATCCTGCTCAGTTTTCCTTACTGCGGCTGCCTTAAAAGACACTCAAATTGTAGAAAAAGTACGTGCCTTTGTAGAAAAAGGTGGAAAAGTAATCGTTACATCAGGCTTTATGATTGGCGCTTTAGAAAAATATCCGCAAATTACAGAACTTACATCCATCCGTTACAATGGTCGCAGGCTCGATGCAGATGAATTCCAGGTTACCGTGCAGGGCTTGTATGGAAGGTCTTACGTAAAAAGCAGCAGTTTAATTTCGTTCCCGCTTTTGGAACACAGAAATAATGCAACCTGGTCAAAAGTAAACGCAGGCCACGGCGAATACCATGAAAGCATCATCATGTTCGACACTTACGGCGAGGGCATTTTTGAAGTTATAAATCTTCCTGACGTTCCAAGTAAAATCAAAGACCTTCCTCAAGATGTTCTTACTTCAATCCGTTATGAGCTTTTGGGCAGCGGTAAAGTCTGGATTTCTGGTACAAATGGCGTATCTTTATTTACTTATGACAATGACACTTTTGGCGTATATTGTTATACTAGTGATGGATGTTCACCTGTAGATTTTGATATTCATATTAAAGATAAGGTGAGTGCGCTTGAATTTATAAACGATAGTCCGGAAGTTCCAAAATTCCGCCCATCAGAAATTCCTCCGCTTTACGTGCATCCACTGGATTGGAAAAGCAAGGAAGAAGAAGCTGTTTTCCGTTCTCGACTTATTCCGGGAGATTTCCAGTTCTTTAGAATAAAACGCTAGGCTTAAAATTTGCATTCTAGAAATTTGGGCTAAAAGGAACTTAAAATGTCATTTAATTTTTTGGACTCACAAAATGTCGGCAAGTCTTATAAGGACTTTATTCTGCTTGCTGTGGATGATTTGTCTGATTTTAAGGCAAAGGGCGTTTATCTTCGCCACAAACGTACTGGTTTAGAAGTTTACCATATTGTAAATGATGATAAAGAAAATACTTTTGCGTTTGCATTCCGCACTGTAGAAAAGAATTCCAAAGGTTTTGCCCATATTATGGAACATTCCGTTCTTTGCGGGTCCGAAAAATATCCTTTAAAAGAGCCGTTTAATACACTTGCGGCAACAAGCTTAAACACATTTTTGAACGCGTTTACTTACCCAGATAAAACTGTCTATCCTGGAGCCTCCGTTGTTCCAGACGATTATTTTACGATGATGGACGTTTATGCCGATGCTGTTTTCTTCCCAAAACTTGATTATCAGACCTTTATTCAGGAAGGGCACCGGCTTGAACTAGACGAAAAGGGCAATGTAAGCATTCAGGGCGTTGTTTATAACGAAATGAAGGCTCCTTATTCAACTTTTAATCAGGTTGCATTTTCTAATCATCTTGCGGCAATGTTCCCGGATAGTTTTCCATTTTATGAATCGGGTGGAGATCCTCTTGAAATTCCAACAATGACTTACGAAGAATTTCTTGCTTTTCATCAGAAATTTTACAGTCCAGATAATTGTCTTTTGTTTTTATGCGGAAATTTACCAACCGACCGTCAGATTGATTTTTTTGCAGAACGATTTATCAGCCGGCTAGAACAAAAATATAATTGCACTGCCGATATTCCAAATGCTGAATCAAAACTGCCGCTTATAAAACCAGAAATCAAAAATCTTGCAGTTCTTAAAAAGCGTACTCAATCAGCTGAAATAAAAGGTTTTGCACCCGAAACTGGAGCTACAGGAAGTTATGTTTCTTTAAGCTGGTACACAGGCAAAACTAATATAGAAAAAATGTGTTTGATGGAAGTTCTTTGCGGAAATGACAGTGCGCCTTTACACAAAGGATTAATTGAATCAGGACTTGGTGATGACGTTGCAAGCGGAAACTTTGGCCAGTTTGAAGAAGAATTCTTTTATGCAGGTTTGTGGGGCGTAAAAAAAGGAAAAGAAAAAAAAGTCATTGAACTTGTGCAGAAAATCATAAATCAGGTTTATAAAAATGGATTCAGCCAGAAAGAAATTGAATCTGCCGTGATGGGCCTGGATTTTCAACTTAGGGAAACTCATCGTTACTGGGGACCTTTTTCGATTGTTCTTATGGAAAACGCGCTTAAAGGCTGGTGTAACGGAAATGCCTGTTCAATGTGTCTTTCTCCAATTTCAGAATTTGTAAAATTAAAGCAAAAACTAAAAGAAGATAAAGATTTTACAAAAAAACTGATTAAAAAATATTTTATAGATAATCCTGTTACAATCAAAGTTATTCAGGAACCAAGTGCGGAATTCTTAAAAAATCGACAGGAAGCCGAAAAAAAATTGATTGAACAAAAATCAGTTGGACTTGATCGCCAGAAATTGCAGCAGCAGCTTGATGAACTCCACACTTATCAGCAGAAAATTGAAACTCCTGAAGAAACAAAATGTATTCCAACAACAAAACTTTCTTCTTTGGACGAAAATGTTGAACTTATAGAAACAAAACTTGAATTTGTAAAAGGCGAGGGTGACGTTAATGTTCCGCTTTTTATAAGCAAAGAAAATACAAACGGCATTTTTTATATGGATGTTCTTTTCCCGTTTGATACGCTTGAACCTTCACTGTATAAATATGTTCCAATGCTTTCTGACGTAATTACAAATATGGGCTGGAACGGCAAAAAATGGGATGAATGTGTTATTGAATCTTCACGAATTATGGGCGATGTTTGGGGAAGAACTTTATGCGGCACTGTAATTGATGTTCCTGAATGCCGCGAATTTGCAAAAAAATATGAAGATTTGAATATTTGCGGAAGAAACTGGCTTGGACTTTCTTGCAAAGCTTTAACTGAACGTGTTCAGGAAACTTTTGAACTTATGGCCGAAATTATAAACGGCATGAGTTTTGATGATAAAAAACGTTTCGATACTCTTGTGCAGGAAGTTAAATCCGAAAAAAAAGCGAACCTTATAAACAGCGGAAGAGATTATGCTATAAAACGTGTTCGTGCAGGTTCGTCTGCTAATCAGGCTTTGAACGAAATTATGTGGGGATTGACCCAGCTGCAGACAATAGATTCATATATAAAGAAGGATTATTCCAAAATTTTAAAAACATTCAAACAGATTTACGAAGCTTGTCTTGCAAACGGTGGAATTATTCACATTACCGCCGATGAAGATTCCTTAAAAACGATGATGCCTTTTGTACAGAAATTTGCCGTTGAAGCAAAAATTAAAAAGCTTGTTCCTGCAAAAAAACTCACGCTTGAAGAATTGCTGCCATTTGTTTACGAATATCAGACTGTAACTTCGCCGGAATGTCAGATTCTTCAAGTTGATTCACAAACTGGATATGCCGCAAGCAGAATTAAATCTTCAAATTATCTTACAAAAGAGTCTGCCGCAGAACAGGTTTTTTCAAGCTGGTTCAGCATGCATACTTTGTGGGATAAAATCAGAACTTCGGGTGGAGCTTATGGAGCAGGAACTTGGACAGACAGTGGTGAAAATTCATTTTTAATGTACACTTACCGCGATCCTACACCAGATAAATCTCTGCAAGTTTATGTGGATTCTTTGGATGAACTTTCAAAAATCGATATTCCGGCAGATGATATAGAAAAAACAATCGTTTCTATTTATGGGGATGCAATTACCCCTGCGACTCCAAAAGATAAAGGTGAACGCGGGCTTATGAGTATGCTTTATGCAAATCCACAGGAATTACGCCGGCTCAGAATAAAGAGACTTTTTGCAGTAACTTCCGCCGATGTAAAACTTGCAGCCCAAAGATTGAGCGAAAACGCAAAAAATGAGTGTTCAAAAGCTATATTTTGCGATAAATTAACTAATTTTAGTGGCAATTTTATAAAAATACCTTTATAATTATAGAACAAAATCGAGAGTCAAAAAGGAGTATTATTTTATGGATAAAAAGACAAAAGAATGTGTAAAAATGATGCGCGGACTGGTCTCTGCCATTCAGGGAGCTCCTTTTCCCGGTGGTGAAATTACAACCGAACTTTATTCAATCTGGTACGAACACGCTCAGCGCTCTGCAGTTGAATGTTTTGAATTTTTAAACGCCAACTTCCCAAAAGAGCAGGCTGAACTTACAAAATCTATTGATAAGTTGTTGGATAAATAGAAATTCCCAAAGACAATATTGCATCAAAGGCTTCTTTCACACTGAAAGAAGCCTTTTTTAGTTAGTAGATGATGTATGATTTTTTTAAGCGTTTTTTTTGTCAACTTTTGAAATAAACGGTGATATAATAAGATTATGGTAGATCGAGTAAAAATTTGCATCAGACTAAATGTTGGAAATCGTGATGAACAAAAACGAAAAGAAAATATAAAAGATTTGTTAACTCGTTGTCCTAAATTAAGAGATTTAGGAACAAATAATCTTCTTGACTCGGTTATTAAAGAAGTTTTTCCTGTAGGTTTGCCAAAACATATTTTTGTTCGTAATCTTTCTGCTTCAAGTGAAAGAATTGCTTTTGGGCTCCGTTCTGTTCATGAAGAAGGGGATTTTTGCGAACGTTATCTTGGTGCTAATGAAACGTTCCTGTTTGTCGGACATCGTTATAATGGATGTGCTATAATTGACTCTATACAAATTGTGCAAAAAACTGATATACAAGATTATGAGAGAGAGACTGAAATTCTTGTAATACCTAGACCTAATCCCAGTGACGAAACTTTTGTGGATTGTGTTGCTTCTCTTGATTCACTTCGTGCTGCAACCGTCAAAAATCTTCAGGAATGGCAACTTTATCTTCGGTGGCGACGGGAAATTGCGAATAAACAGATTCATGGCGCAAAATATTTTGATTTTAAATTTGACAATGAAAATAATACACTTACTTTTGGTTTGATTTTTGAATCCAAAGCTGTATTTGAAAGAGAAAATCGTTATCTACAAAAAAGCAATGCTTGTGTTTATAACAACTTGATTTCGCTTGATTTTTGGAATTTTAAATACGATAGAGATTTACGTTTTATTGATAGAGTTGAGTTAGGCTCTTTCCAGAAATCTTCTGAAAATACTTCTTTTTCAAATGAACATGAATTAAAAGGAATTTCAGAAGAAAATCCTAATGCTGTTCATGAACATCCGAAGTCACCTGAAAAAGACAAGGAAATTATTGCTTCAAGCAAAGAATCTTTTTCGGAAGAGGATTTGAAAAATCAGTTCAAATGTGCTTATGTTGTTTATTCTTCTTATAAACTTCCCGAAGAAGATGACCTAGATATTGAAAAATATCTTTCAGACATTCCGAAAAATGGTTTTATTGCACTTTCTGCAGCAGGCGAATTTGCTCTTATCAGACGTTTTGAAAATGCGATAAATGATTTACGTGAAGGAAACTGCTATTCACAGACTCTTATAAACTGGCTTTTTAATGTAAAAAACGCTTCTGTTCCTGTAAATGAAGCACCTCAGATAACAGATTGGGCGAATCCTAAAATTGCAGAAAATGAAAACCAGAGACGTGCTGTAGAAAAGGCCTTAAATGCAGAAGAATTGTTTTTGTTACAAGGACCGCCTGGAACTGGAAAAACAACTGTAATCGCTGAGATAATATATCAGTTTACTCGAAAAGGGCTTCGTGTTCTTGTTTCTTCGCAGTCTAACGATGCAGTTGATAACGCTTTGGACAGGCTTGCAAACAATCCTTCTATCCGTGCTATTCGTCTTGGTGGTCGTGGTGGGAAAAAGAAAAAGAAGAACGGTGAGGAGCAGGACTGTAAATACATTGAAAAAGATGCCTTGAAGTATTATTACAAGTCGCTTTCGGAGTCTATTTCTTCAAAGTTCCTTGATAACTGGAAAAAATCTGACGAAGAACTTGCCCAATGCAAGAAAGATGCACGCGATATTTCTCTTTTGCAAGATGATTTGAATTCTCTTCGCAGTCAGATTATGGAAAAACAAAAAGAACTAGATTCTGCAAATTCTAATTATAGCCATGTTGAAGACAGAATTAAAAAAATTGAAGACGCTGAATCTGACAAGGAAAATCTACGTAGAAAGTTCGAGACTTTCAAAATTTTTATAAAAGGTGGTAAAGCGTATGAAGTTCTTCCAGATGAATTTGATTCAATTCTCGTAAAAGAATTGGAAAATATCAAAACTTTTTCAAGTGTCAGTGGAATATCAATTCCTGAAAACTTTATTTTGGCACATCAGCTTATCACAAAAGAAATCAAGAATTTAATTGAAAATTTAAATAAATCGGTTTCTTCAAACACTGCAAATTCTGAACTTTCAAATCTTAATGCAAGAATTGAATTGTGCAGAAAGGAAATGTCAGAGGCATTTGAGTCCGATGATTTCGAAAAAAGCCGTGCAAAGAAAAAAGAACTTAAAGAACTGAAACTGAAAAAAGATAAACTTCAAATCTCAGGTGGATTAGAATTATCTACTAATATACAAAACTCATTTTCGGAGGATTTGCAGAACCGCTGTAAAGATGACAAAAATTCTGTGGTTTCCCTACTTGAATCTATTTGCAGCGAATGGAATGCCGCAGTTTATTCCGCACAGAGTAAAATGCAGGATTTGCTCCGTTCTGAATCAGCAGAAGAATTTAATGCACTTACAGAACAAAAACACTTACTTGAAGGGAAAATCACAGTTCTCAAACAGGAACGTTCTGATAAGCAGAATCAGAGTAACTCAAAGCAAAAACAAATCCGTGAACTTCGTTCAAGATATAACGCTTCGGAAGATACTAATGATATTGACCTGTCAGAAACAATAAACTCTCGTCTAAAAGAATTGCAGAATGAGCAGGAAAACTCAAAACTTATCCGCTCAATCTTTGGTGACACAATGCAGAAATTCTGTAAAAAACTTGACGACGAAAATACTTTTAAGTACGACAATGAGTTTTTTATTGATGATTACATAAATTCCTGCAATGTAGTCGGTATTTCCTGTACCAACAATATGATAAAACTTACTCAAAAAGGTTTTGACAATTTTGATGTAGTTATAATTGATGAGGTAAGTAAGGCAACTCCACCGGAACTGCTTATACCGCTTATGAAGGCTGGAAAAGTTATTCTTGTTGGCGACCATCGTCAGCTTCCGCCGATGTTTGAGGAACACGAGAAATCATACAAAGAGATGATTGATGATTTGAGTGATGACGAAGAAGAGTTAAGGGCTGTTTTAACAGAAGAGAATTTCAATAAATATAAGAATATGGTAACAGCCTCTCTTTTTAAATCGTATTTTGAAAAGGCTGATGAAAAAATCAAACATTCGCTTCTGACACAGTATCGTATGCACTCCGATATTATGAATGTAATCAACCGTTTTTATGACGGCAGATTGCGGAATGGACTTTCAACAGGGGAAGAAGCCTGGGAAAAAGCCCATAATCTTAAGATTGACGGAATTGACGGATCTTCTTTCATTCAGCCGATGAATCATGTTTACTGGATTAATTCTTCATTTTTGCCGAGCGGAACTCCTATAAATGAAACTTTTATTGAAAACAGTACTTCAGCTTGCAATATTCTTGAAAAATATCTGATTGTAGAGCTCTTGAAAAAGATTGCCACTTATTACAAGAAAAATCCTTATGAGGGAATAAATGATAAAGGTGAAAAAGTTTTGTTCGGAACTAAAGACAATCCTGTTTCTGTCGGTGTAATCAGTTTTTATCAGCGACAGGTTAATGAAATTCGGACTGAAGTAAAGAAAATCCGCACTGCAAAAGAATTCAAGTCTGATTTTGAATCTATTGATGTTGATGTGAACACTGTAGACAGATTTCAAGGCAAAGAGAAAAACATCATCATTACGAGCCTTGTTAGAAATAATAAATTTGGAAATGCCTCAAAGCATGTTGTTACTTATGAGCGAATAAATGTTGCATTTTCTCGTGCGCAGAATCTTTTATTTATTGTAGGAGCGGAGCATACTTATAGAAGGCAGAAAATCACAATTCCAAAGATGGACAGCGAGGGCGAGATAACCCTTCCTGTTTATGAGACTATTATCGATGATTTAAAACGTCGAGGTTGTTTTGCACGATCTTCAAAATTAATTTCGGCTGATTTAGAAAAGGTAATTTTGGAAGAATACAAAGAATCGAGTGTAAAATAGGAGCCTATAATGGAAGTTTGTGAAGAAATAATTTCATATCCGTTTGTAAAATATAAAGTGAATGTTTCTCATGTAACATCGCGAAATTCAACAGCATTTGAATGGCTCTTTTTGGAAATCTTGATAAAATCGAGCGGAACTGAATTTCAGAATGAAAATTTAGAAGATTTTTTCAAGAATTATTTTCATATTGAAAATCCTGAAAAACTCATAAAGCCGATTCTGAAAAAACTATATGATTTACAGGCAGTTACCTGTCCCAAACTGACCGATGATATTCTCCTTTCTGAACTTACTCTGAAAGATGTTGAAGTTCTTTCTCTTGGAAGAGAAATGCAGCAGAAAGGGCTTTTGCCTGGTGAGCATTCAAATGATATGCTTGATGTTGTCTATGATGTTTCTAAAAATAAGTTGATTTGGGATAGGGAAAAATTTAGTGATGAAGCAGAAGGTAATTATGTTTCTGTTGAGGAAACGCCTTTCCCAAAAAGGCTTGTCCGTGAATATATTGAATCCCAAAGACCTAAAAATGAAAATCTAGAAAACTCAGAACAAGGAAAAGGAAAGAAAAAAAAGCAGAAAAAACTTGATTGGCTGAAAAACAACACGGAAATTGATTCTGTTCTGCCAATAAAAATAGAAACTTGCTTTGACAATATTTCCTGTAAGGTGCAGTTAAAAGACGGACTTATTTGGAAAATCGAAGGCAATAAGGTTACGGAACTTGAAGAGTCAAGCTTGGAAAATTTTGAGAATACTCCACTAGAAAGCCTTGTGAAATGTCCTTTAACTGAAATCTCTAAGCCTGATGAGCAGATTCAGCAGATAATCTTGTTTAATGATTTGAATAATCGTATTCAATCTTATCTGAAAAATGATACCTATAAAACTTTTTTAATCGAAAGCTCTCTTTTTGATAAAGAAAAACTTGTGAAAAAATCAGACACGAAAAATAAAAAAAGCGATAAAAAACAGTCCTTAAGAATTGTTATTTTGTCAAATTCACAGAATTTTTCAATTTCTTCCGAAAACGCAATTTTCGTTTTGTCTGTTCCAGAAAGAATATTGCCGCCGAATATTATTTTTATGAACGAAACTTTTTCACTAAATGTCGAAAAATTTCCTGTAAAAGCTGGAGACGTTTCAAAAGAATTGACTTTTGCATATCTTCCCAAAAACGTAAAGCCAAATACCAAGAATTTCATTCTGCCACTCGTGGAAAAATATTTTAGAACCGAGCCGAGTGTCCTGCTCCTTTTGAATGAAGAGAATGGCTTTAAGAATGAATTCAATTCATATTTTGAAAAACTTGTCTCAAATGGTTCTGTAAAAGACAAATCCGAGAAAATCAATGAACTGAATCAGCGCAGTTTCAATCTGACTGGCAAAAAATGTGTTTCTGATGAAATTGTGTTCAATCTGATTATCAACAAGGAACAAATCAAGCAGAGTGTTACGGATTTTTCTTCAGCAAGGAAGATTATAGAATATTATTCTTCAATTTCTATTGTTAAAAATCAGGTTTTACGGGATTTTCTAAAAATAGTGCTTGAATCTCTCCAACCAACAGATTCTGTCGAAGAAATTTGGAAATTGATTGAATTTATTAAGAATATATCTTTTGATTCTGTTGGCTTTCTTGATAAGCAGAGAGTTATCGGGAAATTGTATTCAGAACAGGCAAAAAACGATGTATTTAAAAAAGCGTTTTCAGAAAAACTTGAAGGTTCACACTGCGATTTAGAGAAAAGAGCATTGGATTTTGCTTCTTTACTGAAAAAAATAAATTCCGAAAGTGATGAAAAGAAATTAAAGGACGCTTTGAATACATGGAAAACTAATTTCGGGAATCTAAAGAACTGTTATGGAACTATAGAAATTGTGGAAAAATATAATTGTCAGATAAATTCCAGAATTGCGGAATTGAAAAAAACAAACAATGGAGGAAAGAACATATGAGCCACGAATATGATGCGAGATATGCGCTTGAACGTAAACGTCGTGAGGAATTAGAACGCAATCGGGCTAAAGAATTTTCAGAAAGAGCCTTCAAAGAAATTACTGCATGTTTTTCGGAAATGAAAGCTGCAGAATACGATACTTACATTCCCGATGAGATGGGCGAGCTTGGCCGGAATATGAAATCTATTGCTAATCTTTTGCAGACAGATGTTTTTGAAGCACGCAGATTGTGTTATCAAGTACAAAATTCCTTGAGTTCAATGGATTTTCTTGTTCGTTCAGCAAAAGAAGAATTTGCAAGACAAGAACGGATTAGGTATGAAGAAATACAACGGCAGAAAGCCGAGGCAAAATCTAAACTTGAAGATTTTTTTTATGAGCAGTTGTCACAAATCAAAAGTCCTGCTGTAGCAAATTTTGCTGTTCAAGAATTAGAAAACATAAAATCAAAAATCCAAAACGAAAATATTTCCTCAGAAGAAGAACTGAAACAACAAATCAAAACAGTTTGTGATTTAGCTGACAAAAAGGCAAAAAAATGGAAAGAAGAAAAACTTGCTGCAGAAAAAATTGCAATTCTTTCTGCTCAAATAGATTCTGCTATCAAATCAACCGAAAATGAAAAATTTGAAATCGCAGATAACAAGAATAAAATTCTCAATGAAATGCAAGCTTTAAGAGATTCTCTTACTTCTGAATCTTCAGAATCTGAAGTTGCAGAAAAACTCGATACAATTCGTTCTTCTGTTGATAATTCTTTGATTGATGAAGAAGTCCGTCGTGAAACTGCAAAAGCAATTGTCAGGGAATTAAAAAATCAGGGGTTTGATGTATCATGGGATTTAGTTGGGCTTGATAAAGATTCATATGTTCTTATTAAGGCTAAAAAGCATTCTGGAAAACAGGCAACTTGTAAAATCAGCCTTGAAGGAAAGCTTAATTACCGCTTTGACAAGTACGAAGGAATGACATGTCTTAAGGATATAGAAAAATTCAATGTTGATTTAAAAAAAATCTATTCAGTAAAATTCTCTGATGAGCGTGTTATTTGGGAAAATCCCGATAGACTTTCACGAACTCAAGAAACTTCAAGTAATACAATAAGGAGGAATATGTAAATGGCAGAGAATAAAATGGCTTGGCTTGAAAGGTTTAACCGCGATTCTGGAATAAAATCGTCAATAATCATTTTTGGCAACACAGATGACATTTATTTCGATTCATTGAATAGCGGAAAATATGGAAATCTTGTAGAGCTACTAATTAGAAATTTGAAAAAAAAAGGGTACGAAAAAGTCGTAAAATGGGATAGGGTAAATGGAATAGATGAAAAACTTTCTGATAAAATCGAAATTAGTAATTTAATTGATGATTCGCAGCTTAGTGAAAGTTCTTACGATTTGGGAGATGATTTTGAAGATGAATCGGAATCTTCAAATACTTATCCTGAACCTGGTGAATTTTTTCCTTTTATGTTGCATGCAATAAAAGGTGGTACAGGAAAAACTGCATTTATTCTTGATTATTCTGATTTTATCTTTGGAAATGCAAACTCTCTTACTGATGCGGAACGACAGTATCTTACAACTTTAGGTAAAACGCTCAAAGATTCTCAATCATATGATATGCTTTCGGAAACATTTGCTGCTGTAGAAAATATAGTTATCCTTGTTACAAAGAATAATGCAATGATTCCTCCTTCTTATTATTTGAACAATCCTCTTGTGAGTTCTGTGAATATTCCGCTTCCAAGTAGAAACGAGAGAGAGAGCTTTGTTTCAGAAAACAAGACTTGTCTAAATATTTGTCAAAATATTGATGATAAGAAAATATTTGATGATTTGATTGATGCACTTGATAGTTTTACTCTCAAAGAAATTGCTCAACTTATGAAACTTTCCCGACAGAATAAAGAATCAATGAGTTTTGAAAAACTGATAAATCTTTACAAATATGGCGAAAAGGTTAGTCCTTGGGAAGAACTTTCAAAAGAAAAACTAACTCAGGTGGAAGAACGACTTTCTGAAAGAGTAAAAGGTCAGTCACAGGCAATCGAAAAAGTAAAAGATGTAATTATCCGTGCTTATACAGGCTTTTCTGGTTTACAACATTCGGCAAAACAAAAGAAACCTAAGGGCACATTATTTTTTGTAGGACCTACAGGCGTTGGTAAAACAGAACTTGCTAAAGCTCTTGCAGAATTCGTTTTTGGTGATGAAAATGCTTGTATTCGTTTTGATATGTCTGAGTATAACCATGAGCAGAGCGATCAGAGGCTTGTTGGTGCGCCTCCGGGATATGTCGGGTATGAAGCTGGCGGTCAGCTTACAAATGCTGTAAAAGAAAAGCCTTTCTGCGTAATCTTGTTTGATGAAATTGAAAAAGCGCATGGTCGTATTCTTGATAAGTTTTTGCAAATTCTGGAAGACGGACGACTTACTGATGGAAAGGGCGAAACAGTTTCTTTTGCGGAGACAATTATTATTTTTACATCTAATATTGGTGCGGCAGATGTAAATCCAAGTGGCATGAATGAAAAACAAATTCGCGATACTTTTGTTTTAAAGGTAAAAGAGCATTTTGTGAACGAGTTAAAGCGCCCGGAACTTTTGAATCGTATTGGTGATAATATTGTTGCTTTCAACTTTATCAATGATTCAAATGTATTTGTTCAGATTGCTAAAGCCAAATTCGTTGCCGTTGAAAATTTTGTCAAAGAAAAATACAAGGCAACTTTGGAATTTGATAATGAAGATGAATCCTTTACATTTATTTCACAAAAGGCTGGAATTGCAAATGGTGGTCGTGGTCTTTTAAATACTATAGAAACTTATATAGTAAATCCTCTTGCTGAATGGATTTTTATGCGTTCTGATATGGTAGAAGGGCGACGAATAAAAATTACTCTTAAAAAGCCAATTTTTGAATTTGATTTTGTGTAAATTATGAAAACATTTTTGAATCTTGCGGCAGTCAGACTTTGTACAGAATCCGAGGGACCTGGAAAACGATTTGCTTTGTGGGTACAGGGCTGTAAGCAACGATGCCCTGATTGCTGTAATCAGCAAATGCAAGAATTTAAGCAATCTCATGTAGTGGAAGTAGAAGATTTAATACATCTTATTCAGAAATCAAAAGATGATTTTGATATTGAAGGTGTTTCATTCATTGGTGGAGAACCAGTTTTGCAAGCCGAAGGTTTGAGTTTTATTGCGGAATGGTGTCAAAATAACAATCTATCGGTATTGTTATTTACTGGATTTTTGTATGAATCCCTCTTAAAATTTGAAGATTTGTTTATTGAAAAACTTTTATTGAACACTGATATTCTTATTGACGGCTTATATGATAAAACTCAGCCTGATACGGAACGTGATTGGGTAGGTTCAAAAAATCAGAAAGTCATTTTTTTATCTGATAGATATAAAAATGGAGTTGAATATGAAAGAAAGGAACATACAATGGAGATTCTTGTTTCAGAAAAAGATATATTGAGCAACGGATGGCCGTTTATGTAATCTAAAATACATTTGAAAGGAGAAAAAATGCATATAAGTGAAATTGACAAAAAAGATTATCCAAACAGAATCAAAAAGCTCTTAGAGTATTTGACACAAGGTTTATATGGCCAGGAATATGTAATAAAACAACTCGTACTCTTTTCATATGCATATGGGAAAATTGAACTAAAAGGAAATGATGTACTTTTACAAAATGAGATTTGTGATAGAGTAAAGTATGCATTGCAAATGATTTCTCCTCTTGATCCTAAAACTGTGCCTTATAATAAAAGCGGTTTTGTAAAAGAAATAGATGTTCCAGAGATTGCTGAATCAAATTTCTTTGATTTTATAACTGCTGATTTTCCTATGCTTGAAACTACAGATGAGCAAAAAAATCTTCGTTTAACGAGTTCAGAAGTGTCTATGTTGCAGACAGAATCACAGAAAGTCAGGTTAAGCGATGGTGTAAAAAGATTGATTTTATTTAATCGGACTGAATACGTAGATACAAAATGGCAAGGTATTGTTCATATTTTGCAAGTAAGTGCATTGTTGAATGGTCGAGATACCGTATATTTATCTGATATTTCAAATATTTTTGTAAAAGATCTTTTTCCCATAATAAATATGGATGATTATTGGGGGGAAGAAGATTATAATAGAAATCTTTTCGACGATTATGAGGATTATTTAGCTTCCATAAAAAGGCATCAACGTAAGCTTGAGTTAATGGAACCTTTGTATACTCTGATTAGTAGTCTTTATGAAACAATAGAACTTTGTTCAAAAGAAGTTCAGAAATCGACTGTGGTTTCAAAGTTGAGTTCTGAGGTACAAAATAGAACTTCACTGATTTTAAATGAGATTGAAAAAAGATTCTATGAATTAGAATCATATAGGAAAGAATTGGATATAACAAATATCTTTTCAAGAAAGTCTGATATAGAAGAACAACTCTCAATAATCAATAAAGAAATTAAAAATCTAGAAGATGTGAAAGAAATGATTTTGAAAAAGGTAAAATTTCAATCGTCGGCTGATTGATTTAAAAAAATGAAAGGAGCCGAACGTATCAGCTCCAATCCTAAAGTGTCGCCCGAAGGCTCCACCGCAATCTTTTTTAAAGATACTGTAAATTCTTTGAAAAGTCAACTTTTAATAAATTTCCAAGAGCCGAAACTATGAGTTTTTCTTGTGTTCCTTCTATTTTCATTTTGCAGTCTTTTGGTAGATTTTTAAGTATTCCATGAAGTGTAAGAAATTCGTTGATAAAACTCTTGCAACGTTTTCTTTCTCCCATGTTATTTAAAACGTAAACTACTAATGCGATATAGGCAATAATATAATCAAAATTCAGATTATTTATTTTTAATTCCTGTTCGATTAATTTAACTACTCGGTCTGGAATTTTTGCATTTGCGAATCTTGTATCAAAAATAATTCCGTTATGTGCAATTGCATTTCTTAAATCTTTAAGGCAGAAAATTATATCAGCGAGTAAAAAGCCATCTGAATCTAGATTTGAAGGAAGTTTTAGAGTTTTTGAAACTTCAGTTCTAATTTTTTCGCCAGAACAGGAATAAAATGTTCCGAATTCACCAAGAGTTAGACTTTCAAAAGCTGCCCAAATTGGAATTTCTCGATCTTGATTGTAATAATGATTTATAAAGTCTTTCCCTTGCATATAATCACGGATCAAAGCTGAATTGATTTTCATCTCTAAGTCCATTCGCTTCTTGAATTCTTTTTTATAGTTATTGCTTCCAATCTGAAAATTATCTTTATAGTGGGTTAATGCGTGTATATATACACTATTAAGTTTTTCATCGGGACACTCATTACTTATTGCTTCTAAAACATAACTTTTAAGTGCATTTTCAATAAACATCAAATTAGGGTAGAAAAGTCCCTTTAGCTGCATGTCAAAATTATTCAAGTCAACAATCTGACCAAATGCAGTAAAATTAATCAAATTGCCAGCTTTTCGTATAAACCTATATCCTTTATAACCATGATAATAACCAATATTTCTTAAATCTTGAATCTGGTTTTCCTGGACTGGAAGATTATGTTTTGTATTTAGATGTTCCGATAAATCTTTCAGACTGTACATGTTAAAATTGTACTATACATTTGTAATTTTATCAAATGAAAATATACACAGAAATAGCAAAGATAACTAAAAATTCATTCATTTTCGTTAAAAATTTTTTAACCGTTGATAAAAACGGCTTATCATTTTGCTAGCGTTTGATTTTTTTATCCCCATAGATGCGGCCAAAAGTTCCTGTGTCGGTAATTCATCACTAACGAAAAAATAATTGTTCCAAAGTTTTTTTTCTAAAAAACTGTATTTATTTCCAAGTAAAAATATTTTTTCATCTTTAAGTAAATCAGAAGCCTGTTTTTTTAGTATGTAAATTATATCACGTGTTATAAATGTTGATTTTGCTGCTTGATTTTCTTTTTCCTGTAAGAAGGCATTTTCAATTTTGTTAAAATCGTCTCTAAGTTCTTCAATCATAAGGACTTTCTGAATTTCTGTTATCATTATTTCTGGATTTGTATGAGTAATTATATCTGGTAAAAAATAGCTTTCACCATTATCATTTTGCTGCTCAAGGGGAGTGTCTTTTGATTTCTTTTTGTTTTCATTTTTAATTGCTTTATTAATATTCTTTTTTATTGATTTTAGTAAATATTGCGAAAAAGTACTTTTTGTTCTATCGAATTTTGAATCTGGAGCAAGGCATTTTTTTATTGTTGCAGTAACAATATCTGCATGTAGTTCCCATTCTGTTTCCGGGGCATTCTTATTCTTTCTTTTTGTCTGATTCCAAACTTCAACAATAAGTTTTTGTTCAAGATTTCGTTTATCTTGAGGATTTTTTTCTGCGATTATTTGTGCATAGAGGTTGTTTATTTTTTTATAGAATAAGTTTCCATGAATATTTTGCATACCTAAAGCATTCCTAAAGGGAAAAAAATGTTTTCATAGATTTAATTGCTTTTTCTGCGGATTCGGACTGCATATTGTAAGTAAGTGAATTTAAATAATACAATGATGTTACGTCAAAAAGTTCTGGATTTTTTGGCTCACTTTTGTTTGTTTCTGGATTTCTTATCCAATCAACTTTTCCATAAACAATTTTTTTAATATCTGCATCATAAAATTTTTCGGCAAAAGCAAATGCACAAAGCATTACCATTGGAACTGTACGCGGACCAAATGTTATATCACCGTAAAGTTCGGAGCCTTTTTCTATCTGCTCCAGAATTGCTAGAATTCGTTTTTCGTGATTTTCCTTGGCTTCGTTATAATCTGCACTTACTTCTATATAATTTATTTTTGCACCAATCGATTCATTTATTTCGTTTAATTCTTCCTTAAAAATTTGAGTATTTTTGCAAACTCTTTCTTCATTGCTTTTTGTTTGAATCATAACAACTTTTACGTCATCATTTTTTTTCATTTTTTCGAAAAGAATAGCATTTATAGGGTAGTAAACCGGTTTGTCATATTTACAACAGGCATTTCCAGTTTCTTTATAGCATACAGCCGTTAAATCATCTTTCATCGAAATATCAACAAATATAATTATCATAATTTCATTATAACAGATTTACTTATTTTTTCATCATGAAGTGTCAACTTTTTTATTTGTTTAGTTATATAAATAGAATAAGAAAATAAAACAATTGTGGATATTTTATGGGTGAAAATATGAATAAATCAAATCATAAAACTGTGAAGGAAAAATTTGAAACATGCCGATATATTTTTTTTAAAGAAGACCAAAAGGTCAAAAATCAGGGGGATTTATTTTATGTTGTAAGGCCTGTTTTTTCAAAAGAAGATGCAAAGAAAGTAAAGAAAAATAATTCAAAATTCAAGAAACTTATATATAAAAAATGTGATATTTGTAAAGGCTACCATTTATATGAATGTTCATTCAGAACAATATGGAAGTTAAGGCTACTAGCTTTCTCTATGATTTTTTCAGCATTTTTATTTTCCTTCTGTTTGTTTTTACTTTGTTTGGACGATTTGATTTTTTAATTTTGGATTTGTGATTATGATGAAAGATAAATTATTTAAGATTTGCGAAAATTTGAGAATTATTTTGTTTGTATTTTTTTGTATTACTCATGTTATGAATATTTCCACTTCATTAATTATTTTGTTTTCTAAAAACGTTCTATGTGTGTGTTCTGCGGGAATTTATTGTTTTTCGAATTGTGTTGCAACTGCCATGATTCTATTTTCGTTTATCAGGGGTAAGTTGAATAGGAATATTTCGGCATTTATTCCAATCTTGATTTTTATTTTTATGGGGCTTCAATTTTTGTTTTTTATTTGGATGAATTTAATTTTTCTTACTTTTTTTAATATACAACCTATTTTTGGAATCAACTTTTTTTCGGGTATATTTCAGATTATTTATACTTCTTTATACAATTTTCTTTTATCTGACAAAAAACTTTCAGAGTTAAAAAAGGAGTTAGTTTTTAATCATTCGTACCAAAAAGTTTTTTCAAAAGAGCCTGAATGGATTTTTATAATAAATGATAAAAAACTTTTTATTTCGTCAGGCGATTCTAAATATAATTGCCTTGAAATGGATTGTTCTTCATTTTTTCCTAACAATTTATTCCAGAATGCCGAAAATCAAATGTAGAAATTTATAAGGTGTTGTGGGATGGCAGTATCTAAAAGCATTATAAAAAAGAGCCGGTTTGGATATACAAACTCCAAAAAAAAGGCAAATCTTAATAGATGGCGATTCTTCTTTAATGGAATTGAGCGAATTTCGGGGACAGAAACAAAGTTTTTTTTAGAAATGGAAATGCTGAATCCGTGGAATTCGCCTTCAGAAGTTCAGCTCGGCTTTAAACCTAGAATAAATATTTCGGCAGATGATTTACAGTATGCGCTTGCCGGAACTCAGTCTGCTGAAAATCTTGTTTCAGAACAAATTGTACAACCTTCATATACGGTAGTAAGAATTGGAATTATTGGAAATTCTCCAAAACAGCTTTGTGCCTACCATAGTCAGGATGAAATTTCAATAACTCCTAAGCCATTTTCTATGCAGGTTGGAAATAAAATCTTTTCGGAAAATAAACTTTCTGGTTTTATAAATATTTCGGAAGAAGAAATGCAGAAGCATCCAGAATTTTTTAGCGAAAGTGGTTTTGCAAAATGGGATTTATCTTACGAAATTCAAAAGGATTTTAAAGAAGGCTATAATCAGAAAACTGAAGTGTGGTTCCCTTTTGGAATTAAAACGCTTTTTTCGGGTGTAGTAAGTTTTGATGGCGCAGAATACATTATTGATTCAAAGAAGGGCTTTGGTTATACCGAACGTTATTGGACAAAATCTTATCCTGATGAATGGTTCCATATTTCTTCTACAACTATGAGCAGTTTGATTTCGGGAAAAACTCTTTTTAATTCTAGTTTTGCAGTTCAGGGAACTTTTGAAGACAGAGTTTCGTTTATTTCTGATTTTGAAGGTTCCGAAATTGTATTTACCGCTGATTCTTCTAAACGCCGTTATTCTACGGTTTTCAGTTGTATTCAAACGCCCGAATCAGAAGATATGGATGAAAATAAGCTCCATTGGTCGGTAAGCATTAACAGTAAACTTTGGGTAATTGATATTGATTTGTTCTGTCGTATTAAAGATTTGTATAATCGTACTCTCGAAGCTCCAGAAGGTAACCGCAAAGTTATGAGTGTTGTTCAGACTGGAACCGGAGTTGGCGAAATCAAACTTTTTAAACGAATCCGAAACGATCTTGAACAGATTGAATACGCAAAAATTACAAAAGCTGTATGTGAATTCGGTCACACCGAAGAAGGTACAGTTTAGAGGCATTTGAAAGTATTTTTCAAATTTGACTGAATATTTTTCTTGCCGATTTCATTTTTTATTCGTAATTTATAATTGATAGCTAAATTGTTTTTACAAAGTGGAGGCAATTATGAATTACGAAAAATTTACAATCAAAACCCAGGAAGCCCTTCAGGAAGCCTCGTCAATCGCTCTTAAAAACGACTGCTCAGAAATTTCAACTGAACACGTGCTTCTTGCCTTACTTGAACAGCAGGATGGGTTGATTTCTCCAGTAGTTGAAAATATTGGAGTTTCATCTTCTGCTCTTATTCAAAAAACAAAAGAACTCATAGATTCAAATCCAAAGGTAAGTGGAAATGCAAGCATTCAGTTTTCTCAGGAGTTTCAGCGCATTCTTGCAAAATCTGAAGGTGAAATGGAAAAATTGGGCGACCAGTTCCTTTCAACCGAGCATATTTTCCTTGCGATTTCTCTTTCAGAAGGGCGTTGTGCCGATTTACTAAAAAAACTTGGAATTACTCATGATTCAATTTTAAAAGCGCTAAAATCAATCCGCGGTAACCAGAAAGTTGATTCACAAAATCCGGAAGATTCTATGCGAACTCTTGAAAAATATTGCCGAGATTTAACAGCCCTTGCCTTACAGGATAAAATTGACCCTGTAATTGGCCGTGATGAAGAAATCCGACGTGTAATGCAGGTTTTGTGCCGACGTACAAAAAATAATCCTGTAATTATTGGTGAACCGGGTGTTGGAAAGACTGCCGTTGTAGAAGGTCTTGCCCGCCGAATTGCAAGTGGAGATGTTCCGGAAAGCCTTAAAAATAAACGTGTTCTTTCATTGGATATTGGTGCTCTTGTTGCTGGTGCAAAATTCCGTGGGGAATTTGAAGAGCGTCTTAAAGCCCTTATAAAAGAGGTTCAAAAAAGTGATGGACAAATCATCTTGTTTATTGATGAAATTCATACCCTAGTAGGGGCGGGTGCTGCAGAAGGTTCAACTGATGCTTCTAACTTACTAAAGCCTGCTCTTGCGCGTGGAGAACTTCGTGCAATTGGTGCTACAACTTTAAACGAATTTCGCAAATATATAGAAAAAGATGCCGCTCTTGAACGACGATTCCAGCAGGTTTATTGTGCCGAGCCTTCTGTAGAAGATACAATTGCAATTTTGCGAGGTTTGCGCGAAAAATATGAAATCCATCACGGAGTTAGAATTGAAGATGAAGCTTTAGTTGCCGCTGCCACTCTTTCTAACCGTTATATTACAACAAGATTTTTGCCTGATAAAGCAATTGACCTTGTGGATGAAGCCGCAAGCCGATTAAAAATGGAAATTGAAAGTCAGCCGACAGAACTTGATCAGGTTGAACGAAAGATTCTTCAGCTTCAGATTGAAAAACAGTCGCTTTCTAAAGAAGATGACCAGGCCAGTAAAGAGCGTCTTGCAAAACTTGAAAAAGAACTTGCTGAAATTTCTGCAAAACGTGATGCAATGAAACTTCAGTGGCATAATGAAAAAAATAAAATTGATGCCGCAAGAAAAATTAAGGAACAGCTTGAAAAGGCCCGCAGTGATGAAGAAAAATATGTTCGCGAAGGAAATCTTGAAAAAGCTGCCGAATTAAAATACAGCGTAATTCCTAATCTTGAGACTGAACTTAAAAAAGCGCAGGAAAATGAAGAAAAACAAAATGAACAGCAGGCAGATTCCTTGCTTCGTCAGTCGGTTACAGAAGAAGACATTGCAAAGGTTGTAAGCAGCTGGTCAGGCATTCCTGTTGCAAAAATGCTTGCAGGCGAAAAACAAAAGTATCTTGAGCTTGAAAATGTTCTTCATAAGCGTGTAATTGGTCAGAATGAAGCTGTAACTGTAGTTTCTGATGCAATTCGTCGTAATCGCAGCGGCTTGAATGATCCTAACCGTCCTCTTGGAAGCTTCCTTTTTATTGGACCTACAGGTGTTGGTAAAACAGAGCTTGCAAAAACTCTTGCAGATTTTCTATTTAATGATGAAAAGGCACTCACCCGAATTGATATGAGCGAATACATGGAAAAATTTAGTGTGACCCGCTTAATTGGAGCGCCTCCAGGATACGTTGGTTATGATGAAGGCGGCCAGCTTACAGAAGCCGTTCGTCGTCGTCCTTACAGCGTAATCTTGTTTGATGAAGTTGAAAAAGCTCATCCAGATGTTTTTAATGTTTTGCTCCAGGTGCTTGATGATGGTCGTCTTACCGATGGTCAGGGAAGGGTAGTTGATTTTAAAAATACAATTATCATCATGACCAGCAATTTGGGAAGCGATTTGATTTTGGAAAGTGCCAGCGTTGCGGAAAGTGGCGGTGAAATTCCGGATTCCGTGAAAGTAAAAATCAAGGAGCTTTTGTTCCATACTTTCCGTCCGGAATTCTTGAACCGAATCGACGAAATTGTAATGTTCCAGCAGCTTTCAAAAGACTGTATTTCTGACATTATAAAACTGCAGCTTGAACATGTGCAGAAGAGGCTTGAAAGTCGCCGCATAAAACTTGAGTTCTCGGAAGATGTAATCGACTTTTTGTGTGTACACGGTTACGATCCTGCAATGGGAGCTCGTCCTATCAAGCGTGCAATTCAAACTTATGTGGAAAACACGCTTGCAAAGGTGCTTTTATCCGGCGAAATCAGCGAAAATTGCACTGTAAAAACAAAGGTTGCAGCAGATGGTTCCGGGCTTGAATTCAATGTCCAGAAAAAATAGCATATAATGAATACGGGGCTTCCGCAAAAATGCGGAAGCCCCGATAGTATTATTGTAATTTGATGATATGTGCTTTTATTCTACAGTGATATTTTGGTTGCAAGAAAAGCTGGTTTGTGGTTGTAATTCAATCAGGCCGGCTTTTTCTTCCCAAATGTGACTTGTGTTTTCTGCATCTGGAATGCCGTGCCAAGGTTCAATACAAACAAATTGAGCTGGTCCGCTTGTGTTTTGCCAAATCATACAATAAGGGAATCCTTTTGTTTGAATTTTTACAAGTGAGCCAGTTTTTTTGTTGCGTAATCCAACCCATTCCGAACTGAATCTTGTAAAAAGATGACCGTTTCCAAATCCTGCTTCTGTAAGTGGAATTGTTCCGCTCTTTTCTTCGCCATAAGGTTTTGTAACAGGAATTTTTCCATCTTTATCACAGGCAATGTATCCGTCTGGAGTACACAAAACCGAAGTCAAAGGTTCTGATTTTTCAAAAATAATTTCGTAATCTGTAAATTTTGTATCTGGTGAATCGCTGTTTAACGGGCATGCAAAAGCGGCGTGTGTACCTGTTGAAAATTTGAATGCCTTTGAATCGGTGTTTTTTACAGTGATTTTCCAGTTTAAGCCTTCGTTTGTTAAAACGTATTCTGTCTGCAGCGAAAACTTATACGGGAATCTAAAAAGCGTCTGTTCACTTTCGGTAAGTTCAAAAATGATTTTGTCCTTTTCCTTTAAAATCATCTTGCTTTCCAAATCGCGCATAAATCCATGATTTCTGGAATATTCACATTTTTTTCCGTCAATCATAAAATATCCGCCAAGGCATCTTGCAACAAACGGAAACAAAATCGGCGCATGGTTCTTCCAAACAGAGCTGTCTCCGTTCCAAATAATCTGGGCGTTATCCTTTTTTCTTATGAATTTTTGGATTTCAGCACCCATCGTACTTATTTCGGCTTTAAAAAAGTCATTTTCAATCGTGTAATTCATATTTTTAGTATACAGTATTTTTCGGAATTGTGATATTATAATTTTATGAATTACGGATTTATACGTGCTGCGTGTGTCAGTCCTGACGTTGTTGTTGCGGATTGCCATTCAAATGCACAAAAAATAGTTGAATCAGCTCTGGACGCTTCTGCTAAAGGAGCCAAAATCATTGTTTTTCCAGAGCTTTGTATTACAGGTTATACTTGCGGTGATTTATTTTTTCAGAAAACGCTTCAGAACTCGGCATTGAATGAGCTTTTTTTTATTATAAAGCAAACTGCTGGTGTGGACTCGTTAATTTTTGTTGGACTTCCTTTTGCTCAGAACGAAGGCATTTACAATTGTGCCGCTGTAATTTTTAAAGGTGAACTTTTAGCTCTTGTAGCAAAATCTTTTCTTCCAAACTACGGTGAATTCTACGAGCGTCGCCAGTTTGTTTCTTTTAAGCAGAATGAAGAAACTCGTTTTGTTGATGCGGCTGGCTTTAAGAATATTCCTTTTGGTACAGACATCCTTATTTGTGATAAAAACGATTCATCTTTTTGTCTAGCTTGTGAACTTTGCGAAGATTTGTGGGTTCCAGTTCCACCGTCATCTCGTCATATTTTAAATGGAGCTACAATTATTGCAAATCTTTCTGCTGGTAACGAAATCATTGGAAAGGCTTCGTACAGGCGTAATCTTGTAAAAAGTCACAGTGCGCATTCTCTTTGTGCTTATTTGTATGCAAATGCTGGCCACGGTGAATCAACTCAGGATATGGTTTTTGCTTCCCATAATTTGATTTGTGAAAACGGAACTTTGCTTGCTGAATCAAAGCTTTTTTCTGGCCAAACAATTTATGCAGATATCGATGTAGAACGACTTTGCCAGGAACGCCGACGCACAACTTCTTTTTATGATTCAATTTCCGCTTATAAAAATGATTCTTACACCAAAATTCAAATTGACCTTATTGGCGGAATTAATTACGGTGATGCTTCTTCAAACGGGGCTACAAAAAAGAAGAACGCACAACTAGTATCGGGGGCAGATTTCTTCCGCTTTGTTCCTCCTCATCCTTTTGTACCGGAAAATACAACTGAACGAAAAGAGCGCTCTAACGAAGTAATAACTCTTCAGGCAGAAGGTCTTGCAAAAAGGCTCCGTCATATAAACTGCAAAAATACTGTAATAGGACTTTCTGGAGGTCTTGATTCAACTCTTGCTCTTTTAGTTACGGCTCGTGCTTTTGATTTGTGTGGTTTTGACCGTAAAGGAATTACTGCAATTACAATGCCTTGTTTTGGAACAACTGATAGAACTTATAATAATGCATGTCTTCTTGCAAAAGAATGTGGCGTTACCTTAAAAGAAATTCCTATTGCAGATTCAGTTCGTCAGCATTATAAGGATTTAGGTCATGATGAAAGCCTTCACGATGTAACTTACGAAAACGGACAGGCCCGCGAACGAACTCAGGTTTTGATGGATTATGCAAATAAGGTTAGCGGAATTGTAATTGGAACCGGCGATTTGTCTGAACTTGCTCTTGGCTGGTGTACTTACAACGGAGATCATATGTCCATGTACGGCGTAAATTCTTCTGTTCCAAAAACTCTGGTGCGTTATCTTGTAGAATGGTTTAGTGATGATGAAGTTGAGCACGGTCACAAGGATTTTTCTTCCGTTCTTAAGGATATTCTCGAAACTCCAGTAAGCCCGGAACTTTTACCGCCGCAGGATGGAGTAATTTCGCAGGTTACTGAAGATTTAGTTGGCCCATACGAATTGCACGATTTTTTCCTTTATTATTTACTTAGATTTGGATTTTCTCCTGCAAAGATTTATTTTCTTGCAAAAAAGGCCGCTCTTCCATACGACGACAAAACAATTTTAAAATGGCTCAAAAACTTTTACCGACGCTTCTTCAGCCAGCAGTTTAAGCGTTCATGTCTTCCAGATGGAGCAAAAGTTGGTACAATTAATCTCTCACCACGCGGGGATTGGAGAATGCCTAGTGATGCAAGTGCGGCAATCTGGCTTAAAGAAGTTGAGGAACTTAAGTAATGCTTTCGTATCAGCACGCATACCACGCAGGAAATCACGCCGATATTCTTAAGCATTTTGTGCTTTCTTATGTGATTGAATATTTAAACAAAAAGCCTGCTCCTTACACATTTTTTGACACTCATTCAGGAAGCGGATTATATGATTTAACCGACAGCCGAAGCCTAAAAACTGGTGAAGCAGAGAAGGGCATTCTTACCTTGTTTGATTCAGTAAATTCTGATGGAAGTGATTCATTTTTGCACAAGGACAATTCAATCCCCCAATACTTGAATCCATACTTTAAACTTGTAAAACAATACATCGATAAAAATTTTTATCCAGGTTCCCCAGAAATTGAACGCCAGCTCCTTCGTAAATCTGACTTTCTTGTTCTTTCCGAACTTCATCCTCAGGAAATTGAAAATCTGCGCTTAAACTTACAAAAAAAGCCGCTTTTCAAAAAACAGGATTCTGCAACTGTACAAATCCATAACAGAAGTGGCTGGGAAATGATTCAGGCTCTTACACCACCAAAAACAAAGAGAGGAGCAGTTTTAATAGATCCAAGCTATGAAGAACTTTCTGATTACGAAAATGCACACAAAACAATTTCTGCCGTATTAAAAAAATGGAACAATGGAATTATAATGCTCTGGTATCCGCTTTTAAATTACCGCAGTGCACAGATTGAAAGCATGATTGACGGAATTCTTTCTGATGCAAAATCCCTTAATCCAAATATAGAAACTTGTGATATTCGTCTGGAAGTTTATGAAAAAGATTCACACACAGAAAACTTGCTCGAAAATCTTTCTCAAGACAAAAAAAATCCGCCTCGTTTGTATGGAAGCGGAATGCTTGTTCTAAATGCTCCGTGGATGTTAAAAGAAAATGCACAGGAAGCCGTAGATTTTCTTACTTCTTTTTTCCGACAAAAAAATCGTGAATCTTCTGGAACAGACGCTTAAAGAAAAGATATATTCTATAGAAAAAGCCAGGATTTCGTAAGCGTTCAAGTCGTTTGTATCCTTCCAGTAATTCTTCTTCGGTAAATTCCTTGCGCTGATTATTTTCTTCAATTTCTATTTCAAGCTGTTCAATATCAGAAATATTATCAATTATATTTGCATTAATATTTGTCCAGCCGATTTGTTTTGCAGCTTCAAGACGACGTTCACCAGCAATAAGCTCGTTCTTTCTGTTTAAAGTAATTGGGTTTAAAAGACCATAAATCCTCAATGAATCTTTTAAATCATCAAGGTTGCCTAAATCTTTGCGGACTCTTTTTTTTACCTTTATGTCTTTTATAGGAATGAGCACCCAAATCTCCTTATAAAACTATTCAATAAGATAATTATAATCCAAATCTTCTTTTGGTGAAACAAAATTATTGCCTTCTGAAGAAAAATTTTCATCTTCAAAATTAATTTCAGAAGTGTAGCCTTCAAGATCTTCTGCAGAAAAATTCAAATCCAAAACTAGAGGACTTGTATCAATTGCGTAAGTCCAGTGCTGTCCAGATTTATACATTTCTCTTTCAAGACGCGAAATTGCAATTATAGAATTTGTCTGATTTGAATGAACCTGGCAAACTTCAGTTGGCTCGGTACCAGCAAGAAACCATTGTGTTGTTTTATGATCGCCACAGGCATCTGTAAGGAGCTGACCACTTGTAGAACAAACTGTAACTTCTATTACACCTTCAAGCGGTTTCTGGAATTCTTTACCTGGAAGTCCTGTATGAACTTTTCTAAAGTAATCACCCCAGGCATAACCCGCAAGAGTAGAACCAGTAATCTTTAAACCAAGTGATTGTCCAGGTCTGTCAAATCCGAACCAGAAAGCTGCCGCATAATATGGAGTAAATCCACAAGTCCATGCATCTGCCCAGTTTTGAGTTGTACCAGTTTTACCGCCTGCTGCAATTCTATAGGAACGTCCTTTTTCATTCTTAAAGTCAAACTTCCATGATTGGCCTGCAAGTGTACCGCCGCCATTTACTGTCTGTTCCAAAAGTTTTACCATTACGTATGCTGTTTGTGGCGAAATAACCTGAATTGCATCACCTTTTGCAGCCTGTGCTTTGCGAATATCAAGTTCTGGCGTCATTATTACGTTGCCGTTTTTGTCTTCTACAGTGCGGATTGCCATTGGGGTAACTTCTTTTCCACCGTTAGCAAAAATTGCATAAGCACGAGCCATTTCTATAGGACGAACTGAACAAACACCAAGTCCAATAGGGTAGCCCGGAACAAACGCTCGGCTAGGAAGTTCTTCTTCCGAAATTCCAAGTAAAGCAACGGCACGGTTAATTGCATCTTCAAAACCAACACCGTCAAGAATTTTAAGTGAAGGAACGTTCATGGAATGAATGAGCGCATAATACAAAGAAACGTTTCCTTCCCATTCACCGCGGAAATTTTGCGGAATGTAAGGACGACCATCAGCTGTATGGAAAACAACAGGAGTGTCTGAAATTTGAGTTGTAGGTGTAAATTTTCGTGAATCAATTGCGGCAGAATAATAAAGAGGTTTGAATGTAGAACCCGGCTGAACTTTTGCCTGTACTGCGCGGATAAACTGATTTTCCTGGTCAAACTTACTTCCGCCAACAAGAGCATCTATATAACCAGTTTCCGGTTCAAGCGCAATCATTGTGCCTTCAATTGTTGTTTTTTCATCTTCTTTTT
Source organism: Treponema sp. (assembly GCA_024680155.1). Taxonomy (GTDB): domain Bacteria; phylum Spirochaetota; class Spirochaetia; order Treponematales; family Treponemataceae; genus Treponema_D. The sequence goes on along the minus strand of JAILCM010000181.1, from coordinate 34,002 downwards.
TAGAAATTGCAGTTGCACGGTTAATAATTCCAACTTTAAGTGAATCAGTTCCTGTTAAAAGCGAAATTACATCAAGAACAGGATTTATCTGGCTTGAATAAGTTGAAGTTGCAACATATTCTGAACGCTGTTCACTAAGTTTTAATTGCGGAATATTAAATAAAAGCGCAAGAATTTCTGTCATAGGAATGTAAGTGTTAAAGGCAAGATTTGAACGGGTTGAATGTTCGTCCTTATAAAGTGTATTCGCTCTTGCAATATATTTTTCCATTACTTCCTGTGCTGCAGCCTGATGTTCAAGATTAAGTGTTGTATTTACTGTAAATCCGCCTGTATAAATGTCCTGCGAACCGTAAATCATATTTCCAAGTTCACGACGAACGTATTCACTAAACCAAGGAGCTTTATCATCACGCATCATGTATGCCGATGCCGAAGTTCTTGTGTAGTCAAAATGAGCCCAATATTCATCAAAAGAGTCATCTGCCTGCTGTTGTGTGATGTAGCCTAAATCAACCATAGAAGCAAGAACTGTTTTTTGACGTGTCATTGCGCGGTCTGGATGATCAAATGGATTATAAAAAGCCGGGTTTGAAAGCTGAATTACGAGAATTGCTGCTTCTGCCGGTGAAATTTCTGTTACTGAATGACCAAAATAATATTTAGATGCCGCATTAACACCGTAAGTTCCGCCTCCAAAATAGATTTTGTTCAAATAAAGCTCAAGGATTTCGTTTTTGGAGTAGCGTCGTTCCATTTGAATTGCCCACCAAAGTTCCTTAAGTTTACGTGTATAAGACATATCGGTTCGGTCGCAGTACAAGGTTCCCGCAATCTGCTGAGTAAGAGTTGAACCGCCACCAAGAGATTTTCCTGTAAGTTTTCCAACAACGGCACGCATAAGGGCTTTAAAACTGAATCCCTTATGAGAAAAGAAGATTTTGTCTTCGCGTGAAATGAGAGCGTCGATAAGATGCTGTGGAAGTTTGTTATAAGAAATGATTTCGCGTTTTTCATCAGAAGAAAATTCTGTAATGATTTCGCCGTTTATATCCAAAAGTTTTGTTGGAAGCGCAGTGTCAAATTCTGTAAAGTATTCTGTGTTTTTTATATTTCTAGTTTCTGAAAGTGCCCAGCCCAAACCTGCCCCCAAAAGAATTGAAAAACAGAAAAAAAGGCTTATAGTAACAATTGCAGATTTCTTTATTTTTGCCATATTTTTATACCAATTTATACTATTATAATCAAAATCTACAATATAAGCAATTGCCGCTATAATTGATTGGGCAAAAAAAAAGGCACGGAATTAACCGTGCCATGCCCATCAGGCAACCGGGAACATGGGTGGGAGGGGAAAATGTCCCCGGTATTTAAAATATCGTCGTATAGTGCCAAAAACTTTAATGCAATATAAAAAATTTGTGATTTTTTTTTAATTTTTTTTGAATATAGCGTGTTTTTTTTGTAGAGAGAGAGTGTGGGCAAACTCTTGCTTTATTCTTCGGAAATCTGTAAATCCATAAGGAAATTGATTTTGTAAGTTTTGCCTTTTATTGCTGTAATAGAGCGGATAATTTCGTAATCACCAATTGAAAAATGAAGTTTGTGTTCACCTTCAGAAATGATAAATTCTTTGCCAAAAGTGGTAAAATCAACTTCATCAAGAAGAACTTTTGTTCCTTCCGGTGCAGTAATCATCATTGTTGGTTCTATGCTCTTCATTTCAATTTCTAAATCGGTTACTTTTGCCTGGTCAATTCTTACTGTACGAACTTCGGTTCTGTAAAATTCAGAAATTACAGAAATATTGTGAACTCCGGTATCAAGAAGAATTGATTTTTTGTCGGTAAAATCATAAGCGGTATCATCAATAAAAACAGAACATGGATGCAATTCACTTTCTGCAGTTTTAAGCGAAAAATTTAATTTGCCTTTATCAGAAAGGAGCGGTTTTACTGTAACAGTTATAATCGAATCAAGAATATCGTCTGAAATGCCTTTCATGGCAGGGTAGAGGCGGAAGTAAAGAAAATTCTTAGATAAATCAGGGTAACCTTCAACTTTTTTAATATATTGATTTGTCTTGATATTTGTATTTGCAGAAAATGGAATTTGAACAATCCACGAAAGTTTTGCAGGAACAAGTCCATGGTAAAAACAAGTTCCCGAATAATCAATCTGGTCTTTACTTGGGTACGGCGTGATTTTATCATAAATAGAACATGCCAGTGTGTTACGCCACATTGCAACGTTTTCTGGGATATCCATTTTAATTTCTATGCCTTCAAGAAAAGTTTTATCTTCCGGTAAAAAAATTACGGCTGCATCGCTAAGGCCTAGTTTTAGAATTTCTTCGTATTCTGGTTCCTGTTTTAAATTTGCAATTGTAAGGTCAGAAATTCTGAAAGTTTCTGCATAAATCGAAGTTCCCAATGCAATCAGAAAAAGCGAGAGGATTTTTTTAGATTTTAAATTATTGAGTAAAACGTTCATCTAAAAATTCAGTTTATCCCTTGGATTAAGGGCTTGTCCCCCTTGCCGTATTTCAAAATGCAGGTGCGGTCCTGTTGCAAGTCCAGTTTGTCCTACATAACCAATAACATCACCTTTCTTTACAGTTGAATATTGATCAACATTAATTTCTGAAAGATGCGCATAAACACTTGTCATTTTTCCCTTGTCGTGAGAAAGGATGACGTAATTTCCAAAAGTTTCATCGCCGGTAAAGCAGTACGCTGCAGAACCATCTTTTATAGCATGAACAGGAGTTCCTTCTAGAGCCGCTAAATCTATTCCGTTGTGATTTTTCCATTCTCCCGAAAACGGATTTTTTCTTTTTCCAAAATCTGACGAAATTGAAAAACTGCCGTTATCGAGCGGAAGTCTTAGCGCGGAATCAAGAAAATAAGCCCGTTCCGTTGGTGTAAAACGTTTGTTTTCAAGGAATACAAAAACGTCGTCAGCCATTATATAATAAATATTTTCTTTTGTTAAGGTTTCGTTGTTGTAGTTTTCATGAAGTAAAATTTCTATTGAAGTCTGAGGATTGTCTCTTTTTATAAAAATGCCTGGAACTGTTGGAAGAACCAGCGTTTTTCCAAGTAATTCGTCGCCAGAACTTTCCATGCCATTTAAAGTTGCAATTGCGTCATAAGGAATGTTGCAGCGGGCGGCTATTGTAAAGATTGTGCTTCTTTTTTGTTTGACTGTATATTTGAAAAACAGTTTTTCGGTGGTTTTTCCGGCTGCCGAAAGTTTGTAATTTCCTTCTACAATGAATGAATATTCTTTAAAAATCGGATTTTTTGATTCAAGTTCGGGGATTTCTACAAGGCGTTCAAAATCAATTTTCTGCGGCAAAGTTTTTTCATCAGGCGTCTGACAAAAAATGGTCGTAAAAAGTGAAAAAAATATGAATGTTAAAATCCAAGTTTTTTTATTCATGCCCTGATTTTTAGCTCCTGTTTTTTGCCTGCGAAATTTTTGAAAAAATGATGTTTGCAAGAATTTCTAAAGCGATTCCTGCCAAAAATATGATTAATCCCAAAAGTCTGTTTCCACCAAGAATAAAGCTGACGCATAATATAATGGTGAGGGCAATTAAAATCAAATTAACAAAAAATCGAATTACGGAAATTTTATCGCTTTTAATGATTTTCTTTACTGCAAAAAATATTGCCGCTCCACCAATAAGTGCAAGAACAATCACCGTGTAAACTTTTGGAAATGATGTTGAAAATTTCCACAAAGGCCATACTAGAATAAGTGAAGAAGCAACGCAAAGCGCAATCAAAAGAAAAAGTCTTATTACAGAACCAAAATGTCTCTGTGCTCCTGAACGATTTTTATTTTCCATACTAATACCAACTATATATGAATTTTATTTTATACTTGTTTCCTAAAAAATCACAAAAATTTAGAAAAGTAAAAAAAAAACAGGCTTCTGTGTATACTTTTGTATATCAGAAACCTGTTTAAGCAAAACGCAAAAATGCTTATTCTTCAATGATGGCTTCTGCAGGACATTCTGCTGCACAAGATCCACAACTGATACATTTGTCTGCATCAATTACTCTTTTGTCGTTCTGTTCAGAAATTGCTCCAACTGGGCAGTCTGGCTCACAAGTTCCGCAATTTACACACTGGTCATTAATTTTAAATGCCATGTTATTCTCCTATAAAAAAAATATATATACTTTGGATATAATACATTACTCATTGTAATTCTTCAAGTAAAAGAACTTGTAAAATGGAAAAATCGTGCGTATAATAAAATTATGACTTTAAAAGAAATTGCTTCATATATTGATCACACACTTTTGGCTCCAGAGGCTGGAAAAAAACAGATTGCTCAGCTTTGTCTGGAAGCTAAAAAATATGGATTTGCTTCTGTTTGTGTTAATCCTTGTTATGTAAAAATTGCTGCAACTGAACTTGCTGACTGTGATGTAAAAGTTTGTACTGTAATCGGATTTCCTTTGGGGGCCAACTCTTCTAAAATAAAAGCGGCAGAAACTAAAGATGCAATAAAAAATGGTGCAGACGAAGTTGATATGGTAATAAATATTGGAGCTGCTAAAGAAGGTCGGTTTGCGGCTGTAACTTCTGATATTTCGGCGGTTGTAAAAGTTGCTGTCAAAGAAGGTGAGAAACTTGGCAAAAAAATAATTGTAAAAGTCATTCTTGAAACTTGCCTTCTTACAGATGCTCAGATTGTAAATGCCTGTCTTTCTGCCCAAAAAGCGGGTGCAGACTTTGTAAAAACTTCAACAGGATTTGCAACTCCAAAAGGAATTGATGGAAATCTTCTGCCAAACGGAGCTAGTGAACATCACGTAAATTTAATGCGAAAAACAGTTGGAAGTACGATGAAAATTAAAGCTTCTGGTGGAATTCGTTCTGCAAAAATGGCAATTGCTATGTTAGAAGCCGGAGCCAGTAGAATTGGAACTTCCAGCGGCGTAAGTATTATTGAAAATTGGGATGAAGATTATAAGGTGATGCTTTCGTAAAAAGGACGTATTACAAGTAATTTTGTAAAAAAAAATCGTTCTGCCGGTACCAATAGCACCAACAGAACGATTTTTTTTTAGAGTCCATTTATATACGGACTCTATTATTGCTCTTACACGTTAGCTTTTTTAATAGCCTTAATTGTGTAGCTGTATTTGTGTTCGTTGATTGTAAACTGAACAGAAGTTCCAGCTTTTTTGTCCATGATTGCATTTCCGAATGGAGACATGTAAGAAATAATGTTGTTGTCCGGATCAGATTCCCATGGTCCAAGAATTGTGTATTCTTCATCTTTTCCTGTTTCGTTGTTTGTAAGTGTAACCAAAGTTGCAAATGAAACAACAGATGTTGTAATTGTAGTTGGATCGAATACTTCTGCGCGGTTGATTTCTTCCTGAAGTTTTGTAAGAGTAAGGTTCAAGTAGTGCTGCTGCTCTCTTGCTGCCTTGTATTCAGCATTTTCTTTTAAGTCACCCTTAGCACGTGCATCTGCAACATCTTTTGCATTTGCAGGAAGTTCAACATTCTGAATTCTGTCTGCTTCAGCTTTCTTTTCTTCAAGTTTTTTAGCAGTAACAATCATACCTCTAGGCTGAACTTTCTTTTCTTCAGAAACTCTAAACTTAAAGTCTGGGAATTTTTCAAGAATCTTGTTTCGAGCCTTAGATTTGAATGTTGGATCAAATTCTGGAATATCATCAACGAGTGTGTACATCTTTTTAGCCATTGGTTCGTCACCGGCAAACATAAAGTTGAAAGCCTGATCCTGGCTAAGAAGGGTAGTTGCAATTTTGTTGATTTTTTTGTTTTCAGTTGAATTAACGTGGTTGTTAATTTCGCGGAATGTAAGTTCAATTATGTTAATAAGTGTGATAAGCTGTTTTTCGTAAGTTACGCCAGCTTCTTTGTACCAGTCTTTTTCCTGGCATTCCTTAAAGAAGAATAAAACTGTATCTCTGTAATCTTTAAATGCTTCAAAGCTTGTGCGTACAAGTTTCTGAATATCAGCTGTGTGTCCTTCTTTTACAAGAGTATCGAGCAAACTCATATCAAGTACAGTTGGGAACAAGCGGATATATTCTTCGCTCCAGTTAGGAAGCATTTTGATGTAAGTAAGGAAATCGCGTTTGAGAGATGTATTTTTTGTATCTTTGAGCAAATCGTAAATTTCGCGAGGATTTTCAATTCTTCTGTAAATGTCTGCGAAAGTTTCTTTTACAGGGAATGCAAACTGTTTGTCGATTGCACCAATGTGTTTTACAACAAGGTAAGAAGCAAGAACCTGTTCATTTACTTTAGAAATGTTCTTGAGGTAACCTGTAAAGTAAGAATACATTTCGTCAAAAAGTTCACTTGTTTTGTCAGCTTCTTCGTTATTAAAGAATTTCATCAAAATATCAATTCGAGCAAAGAACTGTTTCTGAGCTTTGAATTCATTTGAGAATTTTTCTTCAGCTGTAATTTCCTTGTCGCGAACTGTGTACATATTAATGTCGTTTGGATTTACGCCAAAAATTGCATTTGATTCAAGTTCTTTTTTAGCGGCAGAGTTCCATGTTGTCCATTCGCCAGTTGTAAGAATAGAAGGAACAAGTTCTGCTTTAATTCTTTTAAGGTCGCAGTTGTTATCAAAACTCTTGATGATTGTTTTGAGTGTCCATTCTTTATCCTGTTTAACTTTCTGTGCAAGTGGAACTTTTTTACCGTCAACATCAACTGAACCAAGTGCTTTAAGAACCCAGATGTGCTCTTTTGAAAGAGGTTTTAATGCTGTAACTGCCATTTTGAGCGACATTTCACGAATTCCAGCTGGTTTTCCAAAGTTGATAGTAAGTGTATCGTTCTGAAGTTTGCGGATAATACCAACGCCCCAGTTTCTGTGGAATACAAAGCTTCCTTTATCGAATGCAATGTGTTTTTCAAAGTCGTTAATTGCTTCAAAAACGTTTCGGTAAGACTGTGTAAGGTTAGATGATTTGATGTAATCTTCAAGATGTGAATGATTCTTATATTTTCCGCGGTAACAGTCTGCAAGTTCTTTTCTTGCCCAGGTATCTTTTGGTTCAATTTCAAGATTCTGTTTAAGAATATCAATAGCAATGTCCCATCTTGAAGGTTCAGCTTCTGCATTATCCTTATACCATGTGTAAAGTTCCTGCATAAGGATTGTTGTTTTGATTTCGCCAAAGGTTTTTGCCATCTTTCTGCGGATGAGCTGGAAGAAATCAATCTGTTCTGGAATAAAATGAACGAGTTTTGACCAGATTTCCTTGCTTGAAGTGTAGTTGGCTCCGTTTACATAGCGCAAAATTGCTTTTTTGTAGTATTCAATTGCAGTTTCTGTGTCACCTTCTGCTTCAAAATGTTCAGCGAGAGTTTTTGCAAGTCCTGCTTCAGAAAAATCAATGCGTACAAGTGTTATGTACAAATCCCAAACTTTAGGATTGTTTTCTGCGAGATAGCAAGCAGCCAAAGTTCTGAGTGCAAATTTGTTGTTTGGATCATCTTCGAGAATACCTTCACAAAGATATTTTACAACGGCTTCCTTATGGTTTTTCTGGAAAATGTCTACAAAAGTTTCCAAAGCTGAATTATCAAGGGCTCCATTCTGCAAAGAAAGAATTCCCGAAAGATAAAGAGCAATGATACTGTCTTTTGTATGAGAAAGATGCTCATCACAAATTTCAAGAATTTCTTTTACACAATTTTCCTGATGTGCTTTTTCTACGATTTCTGACAATTCCTTAAGATTGTTCTGTGTGTAGTTGCTGATAGTTGCTCTTGTCCATGTTTCTTCTTTCAGCATTTCCTGAACTGATTGAACCAAATTTTCTGCCATTTTTCTGACTCCTATAAGAATTCCGTTACCGAGCGGAATAAAATTTTCAAAATAGATAAATCATTTAACGTACATTTCGTAGATAGATGAATCCAAAATTTTAATTTTAAGCAAAACCTCATTGATTTTTGTTACATTCTCGTGTGTAAGCACGTAATGGTCAATGAGCCAAAAATAATAATTCAACAGGCGAGGGGTAAGGACTTCTGCATTGCAAGATGGATCTTTGTATTCATTTTCCATTGCATAAATGCTTTGTTTTAGTCGTCCAACTTCCTGAGAATTCAGTTCCCTTCTTACGTTGAATACTCCTCCAAGTACTCCGTAAACAGGAATCCAGTTAAGAAGAATTCTTCCTGAATATCCTTTTGCGGATGTTTTATTTATAAGACATTTGATAAGCTCTGAATCCAAAAAGTCAATGTCTATACTTTCTGGTGCAAGAAAAAATGCTTCCCGAAAAAGCACTTTTCCGTATTTATCTTCTCCGCAAAGTGAATAACAGTCTGCAAGTTCGGCAAGTACCGGTGCAAGATTAGGGTAGATGTCGTTTGCTTCGGAAAGACAGTACCTTGCATTTTCAAAGTTTCCGAGTTTCTTATAACAGATTCCCGCTTTTTTATAATTTTCAGCCCTTCTTAAAGGATCTTTTTCATCAAGGAATTTGTTGTAATGCGCAAGTGCCTTTGTAAAAAATCCTTTTTGCATACTGTATAGGGCCGGTTCATAAACGAACTTTTCTCTTGAAATAAATGACTGGAATGCCTTCCATTCGTAAAGAATTCGTTCGCCCTGTTCAAAAGAATCACTGATTTTACTGATTCTGTTTGAAATGTCTATCCAGAAAATGCAGCAGCGGTTCGTGTAGCTAAGCTCTTTGCTTTCCAAGTCGCGTTCAAACAGTTTGCTTGTAATTTCATACGCACCAGACGGATTTCCCGCCTCAAGCTGTTTGAGAGCCTCTTTTAACTCGGTTTCAGTCTGAATATCCATAGCCTAAGTAAAATATATAAGAGATTGGGGATTTAAGTCAATCATTTTATAAAATTTTAGAAAAATTGGGGCAAGATTTATACACCTATTCCCCTTATCTGTCAAGTTTTTTTTTTAGAAATATTTTATTATTAGTATTGACAGCTTTTATTTTAATTCCGTCTGTTCTTTCAGTTTGTATTCTGTGTCAGCATCTATAATTTCAATCATCTTTTCTGCAATTTCCGGTGCAAACTGAGTACCTGAACCTTTTACAATTTCCTGACGAACAACGTTTTGAGGCAAAGCTTCACGGTAACTGCGGTTGGAGGTCATTGCATCATAAGCGTCTGCAACACTGATAATTCTTGCGTATTCCGGTATTTTTTCTCCGTCAAGACCATCCGGGTAACCTTTTCCGTCCATTCTTTCGTGGTGCCAGCGTACTCCTGTTCCAAGATTAGGCAAAATCGTAATGTTTTTTAGAATTTCATAGCCAATTTCGGGATGCTTTTTTACTTCGGCATATTCTTCTTCTGTAAGTGAGTCTCGTTTGTTTATAATCCAGTCTGGAATTCCAATTTTTCCAATATCATGCAGGAGGGCAATAAGATAAATATCCTGCTGTTCTTTTTCATCTTTACCAAGAGCGGCCGCGAGCATTTTTGAATATTGGGCAACTCGTCTTGAATGTCCGCTCGTATAAGTGTCTTTTGCATCAATTGTTGTGGCTAGTGCCTGTGTAAGTTCAATCAAAAGTTTTTCAGAATTATTTTTTTCTTTTTCAAGTTCTTTTGTTCTTTCTTCTACCTGCTGCTGCAAACTGTTCTGGAGGTCAAGCAGATTTTTAAAAAGATTGTTTCGGTTTGTTTCGATTTTGGAAAAGCGAATCTTAATTATGGTTGTAAAAATAAATTCAATTATAAAAAGCAACGGAAAACGAACCCGCATTGTATCGGAAAACTGATAGCAGAATTTAGAAAGCGGTGTCCAGAATCCAAGAATTATAAGAAGAAGATAAAGCGAATTTACAATAAAAAACATTCTCTTGTGAGAAGAGAAAAATGTAAAAAGCGTGATTATGCACATCCAGAAAATGCCGAATCCTTCCTGGCCGCCTGTTATTAAAAATACCATTTCCATTAAGAAACTGAGCGTGTAGCCTAAAATAAGAAAGAATGTCGGTTTTTTAGAAATTATAGTAATGATGAGTGATAAAAGAAAAAGAGGACCGTACGTAAGGCTTACAATAATCATTGCTTTATTGCCTTCGATGTAGGTTGTAACTGCCATTATCATTCCAAGCATAAACATAGTAAGAGAAACAACTTTTGCAAGTAGAAGCATCAGCTTATCATCAGAAGAAAATTCTTTTTTGTATTTTTCTGTATTTGATGCGTCTTTGATATTTGTATCTGGCATAAAAAATATTATAACTTAATTTTTCGCATGGGCAAAACGGATATTCTGAATTTATTGTTATATATGTCCGTTTTCTGAATGAGGTTTTAGTTTTGTTTTATATATTGAATTTGTCTTATTGTAAAATGAACAAAATACAACTATAATATTTGCAAATGAAAACACCAATTTTAGCACCATCTTTGCTGTCCGCAGATTTTTCTAATCTTGGAGCGGCAATTAAAAAAATAGAAAATGATTCTGGTTCTGCAGTTCATATTGATGTTATGGACGGTTCTTTTGTGCCGGAAATTACTTATGGAGAGCCTGTAATCCGCTCTGTTCGTCCTCTTACAAAGCTTGCCTTTGATGTTCATCTTATGGTTGAAAAGCCTGAACTTCATGTAGAAAGTTTTGCAAAAGCTGGAGCCGACTGGATTACTTTCCACTACGAAGCAACAAATCACACACACCGCGTAATTCAATATATTCACGAACTTGGTAAAAAGGCCGGAGTTGCAATTTGTCCTGCTACTCCTGTTTCAATTTTGTCGGAAATTCTGGAATGTGCCGATATTATATTAGTAATGACTGTGAATCCGGGGTGGGGCGGACAGAAAATTATTCCTTCCTGTGTAGAAAAAGTTCGTGAACTTAAAAAAATACGGGAAGAAAAGGGATATTCCTATAAAATTTCTGTAGACGGTGGAGTTAATTCCAAAACTCTGGATTCTGTTTTAGATGCAGGAACTGATATTGTAGTATCGGGTTCGGCTTTCTTTGACGGCAGTTTGAACTGGAAATGTGAATAGAGAGGTTTTTGGATGCGCGCATTTTTAAAAAAAGTAGTTTTTCTCTCTGCGCTGGCACTTTTTTCTGCACAAGGTTTCGGGGCTTTTGCTCAGGATTCTGGAACCGTTGCTTTTGTTGAAGGCTGCAAGGCTTTTTCGAGCGGCGACTGGAATTCTGCTGTAATCATGCTTAGAAAAGCTTCTGCCTATGCTGTAAATGATACACCCGATACTTACTATATGCTTGTTGCTGCCGAAATGTACGCTCAGGACTTTGAATCTGCACTTACAGACTGCGACTTTTTCTTGAATAATTACCCGGAAAATCTTTATACCGCGCGTGTAAAATACATGAAAGGCAAAGCAATGTTTTCTCTTGGCGAATACGAAAAATCAATTATTGAATTCAGCGATTTTTGCCATCAGTACGAAAATGACGAACTTTATCCTTCCGCACTTTTTTACATTGCCGAAGCTCTTTATGCCGCATATAAATACGACGAAGCAGAAACAATCTACGAGAGAATTATCACCGATTATCCGGAATGCGATAAAGCTCCTACTGCTCAGTTCAGAATTGAATCGATTGCACAGCGTTCACGCGAAGAAAAACTTCTTTATCTTTTAAAACAGACTGGCGAAGAATATCTTTCTGCAAAAGAAGATTATGAACGTCAGCTTAAAATGTATAATTCCGAAACCTTGAGTACCACCCGCGAAAAATTGGAAAATTCCGAGCAGAAAAACAAGGAATTGGAAGATCAGATAAAAGAATTGGAAGATCAGATTTCGCTTTTAAAGGCTAACGGAGGTAAACTTCCACCTGATGCTGGAAAGAAAAAGACTTCTGGAGGAACAAATCTTCCTGATGTTACGGAATTTGAATCATCTGATGAAATTCTTGCTCTTTTAAAGGCTAAACTTATTCAGATTCAGTATATGATTGATAAAAACGACCAGAATGGTGCTGAATAATTTTGTAGAATTGATGGAATAGGAGAATTGGTTATGAAAATTAACAAAAAAATAAATATAATTCTTTGTTCGCTTGCTGGAGCTTTGTTTTTGTTTTCGTGTGCAACTAATGCTCCTATTGTTGAATATGAAGAAGGTGCCGAACCTGATGCTGTAGCTTTTGCTGAACAGGTTGAAACTGCACCGGAAGAAGTTCCAGAAAAAGTTGAAGAATCTAAAAAAGACAAAAAAAAGAAAAAATCCAAAAAGGAAGAACCTAAAGAAGAACCAGTTGAAGAAAATGACGGTTGGGTAAAAGCAAAAAATAAAAACCTTGATGTTTCGTTTGGAATTATCAGAATAAAAGTAAAGCCAAATTACGGTCTTTTTAATATTTCTGTAACTAATAGTATGGATAAATCAATTCCGGTTCTAGCAACTGCAAATGAATATGTTTCTAGTTCGTTTTATCTTAGATGCGGAAAAAAAATATACAAACTTAATGAAAATTCATCTGTAAAATGCAGTGCCGAAGTTAATTACGACCAAAAAATTGTTCTTTTAACTTATTCAATTCCAAATGTTGCAGATGTAAAAGTTTCGTTTGCCGCAATGCGTTCAATTCCAGAAAATGATATTGATATGCTTAAAATTTCTTCGGAAGTTATTAATACAGGAAGCAAAAAAGGTGATTTTGCGCTAAAAGTTGTTCTTGATACTGTTCTTGGTGAAATTGACCGTCATCATTTTTACGACAACGAGAATAATCCTGTAAGAAATGAGCTTGGACTTAGAACTGTTGATGATGAAAAATGGTTTGTTTCCAGAAATGGTAATGCTACCATGCAAATTTTACCTTACGGGGCTGATACAACAACACCTACTCTTTTTGCACTCGGAAATCTTGGAACTTTCCAGAATACAACCTGGGAACCTGATATGCTTTCGTACAGAGCTTTTGATACAGTTCTTTCCTATAATAACTCTGCAGTTTGTATAATTTGGCCAGATGCTAAAATTGCTTCTACAGAAAAAAAATCATCAATATTTTATCTTGCATTTTCTACAGGTGATAATAAACCTGCTGGTGAACAGTTTGTTTATGCCGCAGAAAATAATAAAAATGATAAAATTGCTTCAAAAAATGAATCTTTGCCAGATCGTAAAGTGATTCAGCCGGAATTCCCTGAAAATCCGTTTATTTTTAATGAGCCTAAACAGCAGGAAACAGAAAAGAAAACTTATGATTTCCATGATGAAGCTCAGAAAAACAGGGATGAAGGACTTGCTGATGCTTCGAGTGTAAAATTTCAGAATAAAGATGCTCAGGATGAATTTAAGCTTCCTCCTGCCGAAGTTGAAGTTTTAAAAGCAAAAGAAACTCCTTCTTACGAACAGAATATTTATAATCCAAAATCTGATGTAAAATTTGATGTTGCAGCACCTTCAAAATATCAGCTTTCGGATGAGTATATACAGAATCTTTTAAATAGAATTGCCGCTTTGGAAGAAAGTGGAGAAGCAGTAAATAGAAGCGAACTTCTTCAACTTAATGCCGAGCTTGATGCAATTCTGGAAGCTTTAAGGCAGTAAGATGGCACGTGACGTTTTAAGTATTGCCTGGAGCTATATGCAGCGTCGTAAGTTTGCCAGTGCAATCAAATTAATGGAAGGACGCTCAGAAATTTACGAGGAGAATTTTGAATATAATCTTCTCCTTGGAATTTCGTGTCTTTACGTTGGTGATATTGGCTCGGCTTCTTCATATTTTCAGCGTGCACGTCACATAAAACTTACCGATACAAGACTTTTACTTGGTCAGGCTGCAATTTTTTTACGTCGTGGCGATACAGACAGGGCTCTTCAATATTATATGGATGTAAAAGAAAATGACCCTGCAAATAAAACTGCAAATGCTGCGATGGAATTTATAAGAACTCACGGGGATTATGATACAATCTGCCGTTATGTTGATACTGGAAGAATTGAAGCTTTTTATCCGCCTCTTGGACCGAATCCGCAGAAAATTGCTCGTTTTGTAATTCCTTGTGCTGCTTTTATGCTTGGAGTTGGACTTGTTCTTTGTTTTGTGGCTCGTGGAAACAGGAATCCTGCGGTTGGCCAAAGAATGGATTTAACAGAACTTTCTCTTTCTGATGATGAAAAGCGTAATCCTCAGGAAAAAGATTTGTCTTCTCAAAGTTTCAGGTATATTTTGTCAGATAAAGAAATTAATCAGGCTTATGTTGATGTAATGGATTATTTTCAGTCTCACCGCGATAATAAAGCCCAGATTGAAATAAACAGAATTCTTAATTCTAATGCGTCTTTATCAATAAGAACAAAATCTCAGACTGTAATGAATTATCTTGAAACTCCAACTTTTGATACTCTAACCGATAATCCAACTTATACCGCAGTTGAAGCTGATCCGTATTTGTATATGGATTGTTACGTAATCTGGGGCGGAAAAATTACTAATGCAATTAATTATGCTGATGGTTCTTATTCCTGCCAGCTTCTTGTAGGATATGAAACTGGAGAACAGGTTCTTGGTATTGTTACTGTAAAATTTGATTCTACACCGCAAATTCAACCTGATCAGCCGGTTAAAATTCTTGGAAGAATTACAACCGAAGATAAAAAGGTAATTTTGCGTGGAAGGGCCGTTTACCAGAGTGTAAATGATGGTCTTTTATAAAAATATGTTATATTTGTAAATAGTTCGCGGAATTTGGTCCGAAATCGAATAAATAAAGCCATATTATATGCAGGGAGGAAGGTGGCTGATTATGTCAAATGTTAGTTCAACTCCGATGGATACGTCGGAAAAGATGAAGGCTCTTGAAGCGGCCAGGTTGCAGATTGAAAAGCAATTTGGACAGGGTGCCTTGATGAAGTTGGGAGATAAGGCGGATGCTGCCGGAATAGATATTATTCCGTCTGGTTCGTTACTCTTGGATGAAGCGCTTGGAATTGGTGGTTACCCGCGTGGACGTGTAATTGAAATGTACGGTCCTGAAAGTTCTGGTAAGACGACTTTGGCGTTACATGCGATTGCAGAAGCTCAGAAATTGGGTGGAATTGCTGCGTTTGTTGATGCTGAACATGCTCTTGATCCTGTTTATGCTAAGAATCTTGGTGTAAATATTGATGAACTTTGGGTTTCTCAACCGGATACTGGAGAACAGGCTCTTGAAATTACAGAAAATCTTGTAAGAAGTGGAGCTGTCGATGTTGTTGTAGTTGACTCTGTTGCTGCTCTTACACCGCAGAAAGAAATTGAAGGTGAAATGGGTGATGCTGTTATGGGTATGCAGGCTCGTTTGATGAGTCAGGCCTTGAGAAAACTTACAGCGATTATTGGAAAGTCTAACTGTATCGTTATTTTTATTAACCAGATTCGTATGAAAATTGGTGTTATGTTCGGAAATCCGGAAACTACTACCGGTGGACAGGCATTGAAATTCTATGCTTCGGTTCGTCTTGAAATTCGAAAAATTGAAACTATCGATTCTAAAGGCGATGATGATGCTCTTGGAAACAGAGTACGAGTTAAGGTTGTTAAGAATAAGGTTGCACCTCCATTCAGAAAGTGTGAACTTGATATTTACTTTGGAAAGGGAATTTCTGCAACTGCAAGTCTTTTGGATTCTGCTGTTAAGCACGGAATTGTTGATAAACGTGGAGCATGGTTTACAATGGGCGAAATTAAAATCGGTCAGGGTAAGGAAAATGCCGTAAAGTATATTGAAGACAATCCTGAGCTTGCAAAAGAAATTGAAGACAAAATCAGATCGGAAGTTTTTCCAGGACAGGTTCTTAAAACTAAAGAAGGTGTTCCTGTAAATAAGGCTGCTAAAGAATCTAAAACTGCAAAAGTTGATACTGGTACTGGTACTAACACTGGTGTTGCGGGCGCTGATGCTGCTGGGGCTGGTACAAAAAGTAGTTCTAGTGCTAAAAAAGCGGCTCCTGTAGATGATTTGGCAGACGGTTTGTTTTAATTTGTAATAAGGTTGTTGTAAGACGATTTTAGTAAATGAAGCGTATTTTATTGGGATTAGGTTCTAACAAAAGTTTTGCCGGTAATTCTCCTGTAGAACTTTTGCGAAAAGCCTGTTTAGAACTGACAGAAAACATATTCAGTCCCCTTTTTTCGTCGGTGTACAAAACTAAGGCAATGTATGTAGAAAATCAGGAAGATTTTTACAATATGGCTGTTTATGGTTTTGTGCCCGACGATACTAATGCGCTGGATTTTTTGCATTATATAAATTCAATTGAAGCTAAATATGGGCGTGACCGCAGTAAAGAAATTCGTTTTGGACCGAGAAGCCTTGATATTGATATTGAGCTTTTTGGCGACGAAGTAATTAATACGGAAAAACTGCAGATTCCGCACCCAAGAATGCAAGAAAGGGCGTTTGTTTTAGTTCCAGCCCTTGAGATTTTACCTGAAAATGCCGAGAAAATAGAAAGAGAAAGATATTCTGTAAGTCTTGGAAACTTAAAGTCGGATGGAAAAGCCGATGATATTGCTTTTTTTATGAGCTCAGAAAAACTGCTTTCTCTGCAGGTGGAAGAAAAAAAATGGAACAGATTGTAGAAAAAACTGAAGCTGGTGTAGCGGTTGCAACAAAACATCACGAATACAGGGCAGGGGAATTTGAAGGTCCTCTTGATTTGCTCTGGGCTTTGATTCGCGAAAGTAAAGTTAATATTTACGATATTCCTATTGCGCAGATTACAGAACAGTATCTTGAATATCTTGATTATGCTGTTCAAACCGACCTTGGTGACCTTTCTGAATTTTACAGCTGGGCAGCAAAACTTATCTATATTAAAAGCCGAATGCTTCTTCCTGTTGAATTTACCTACGAAGATGACGAAATTGAGGATCCTCGTCAGGAACTTGTAGATAAATTGATTGAATATCAGAAATTTAAGAAACTTTCTTCTTTGATGGAAGATCAGGAAGATGATTCTGAATGGAATTTTGAACGCAAAAAGATTCAGCGTGTACTTCCATTTGACGAAGCCGATTCAATGTGGGAAGAAATTGATACCTGGGATTTACTTCAGCAGATGCAGACCCTCTTTAAAAACATGATGGGTCAGTATTCAAATGAAAAAATCCTTAATATGTATGAAGAAATTTCTGTAAACGAGAAAATCACCCTTATGAATGAGTTGATTGAAGATAAAAAAGAGTGTATGTTTACAGACCTGCTTACTCGTCCCGGAAATGAAATGGATGTAATTTGTGCGTTCATGGCAATTCTGGAAGCAGTAAAATTCAGAATGATAAGAATTTTGCAGAATAAGCTTTTTGGCGATATAAAGATTTGTTTGCGCGAAGATTCAGATAATTACGTGCCGACCGAAGAAGATTTGACGACGAATTAAATTTTGACAGAAAATTTATAAAAGGAATAAAAATAAATTATGGACTTTAATAAAGAAACAGCACTTTTGGAAACCGTTCTTTTTTTGGAGAGCGAACCGTTAAGTGTAAAAGTGCTTTCAAACCGTGCCCAGCTTTCGGAAGAAGTTGTGGAGCAGTGTATTGAAAATTTAAAAGAAAAATATGCCAGCGAAAGCAGCGGAATTGAACTTTCGATGATTACCGGCGGCTGGTGTCTTATTCCTAAAAAAGAATACTGGACAGTTTTAAAAGAATTATACGGTTCAAAAAAAGAGGGAAGACTTTCTAAATCTGCAATGGAAACACTTGCAATTATTGCTTATTCTCAGCCTATTACTCGTGCAGAAATTGAATCGATTCGTGGTGTTGGCGTTGATAATATGATTCGTCTGCTTTTGGATAGAAATTTGATTAAGGAAGTTGGTAAAAAAGAAGCACCTGGAAGACCAACTCTTTTTGGAACTACAAAAGAATTCTTAAAATTGTTCCGCTTAAATTCAATTTCGGAATTACCTAAACTTGATGAAGATGATCAGGAGAGATTTGAACTTGCCCGCTAACGATTTTATGAAAAAATGGTTGAAGGATGGTGATAAAAAGCCAAAGTCCAGACCATCTGCCGAAAAATTTACGAATACAGACTTTAAAAAGAAAAAATCTGCAGCGTCTTTTGTAAAAACAGAAAAGTCGGAACCAGTGCGTTTGCAGGCCTTCTTGGCACATTGTGGAGTTGCAAGCCGCCGGGCATGTGAACAGATTATTCTTGATGGACGTGTAAGTGTAAACGGAAAAGTTGTTACCGAACTTGGAACAAAAGTTTCTGCCGCTGACGAAGTTCTGGTGGACGGAAAATCGGTTCATCTTGAGCAGAAAAAACGATATGTTCTTTTGAATAAGCCTGCTGGTTTTGTCTGTTCTTCCAGTGATGAAAAAGGCCGTCAGGTTGCTGCTGATCTTTTACGTGACAGTTATAAAGAGCGTCTTTACAATGTAGGGCGTCTTGATATGTACAGCAAGGGGGCAATCCTTTTTACAAATGACGGTGATTTTGCCGCAAAACTCAGTCATCCTTCCAGTCAGATTGAAAAAGAATATATTGTAGAAACCAGTCAGATTGTTACGGAAGAAACTGCAAGACTTTTTGAGCATGGAGTTCGTGTTGATAATGTGTTTTATAAATGCGTTCGCTGTGATGTATTAAAGCCAAAAAAAATACGGATTGTTCTTATTGAAGGTAAAAACCGGGAAATACGAAAAATGCTCGAAAGTCAGAATATTGGTACAAAATCTCTGGTTCGTGTTCGTATTGGAAATGTAAATCTTGATGAACTGCATCCAGGTGACCACAGAGAACTTACTGAGCAAGAAGTTCAGGTGCTTTTGGATTTGTGTAAATAATTTTGAAAAATATTCGGGGCGTTGCGGGGTGTCCCCGCTGGAAGGGGTAGCGAGCAACAAAGTGCGAGCGAGGGGAATGCTTTCCCCTCTTTAAAAACGGAGGAAAAAATGATTATAGCAATTGACGGGCCAGCTGGAACTGGAAAAAGTACAATCGCTTCTATGATTGCAGAAAAACTGAATATTACTTTTTTGAATAGCGGAGGATTTTACCGTACTATGACTTATGCTGTTTTGCAAGCTGGAGTTGATTACACGGATGAAGCTGCAACATTAGAATTCTGTAAAAGGCAGAAAATTGAATATACTAAAGAAAGTCATTTTATTTTGAATGGAACTGATATTACCGAACACTTGCATGATGACAAAGTTACTGCAAATGCGTCTCAGGTTAGTTCAAATGTTCCGCTGCGACATTATATAAATGAACTTATGCGTGAAATTACAAAATCGTTGAGCATTGTTTGTGAAGGCCGTGATATGACTACGGTTGTTTTTCCGAATGCTGAATATAAAGTTTATCTTGATGCAAGTGCAGAAGTTCGTGCAAAAAGACGTTTTGACCAGGGTGTAAGTGACATGACTCTGGAAGAAATTAAGGCTGCAATCGAAAAACGTGACGAAATGGACAGAAATAAGAAGGAAGGTGCGTTAAAAATCGCTCCAGATGCACTATATATAGATACTTCTAACTTGACGATTGACAATGTTTGTGAGATAATATTAAAACAAATTTCATAAAAAAGGGTTTACAATGGACGAAATGGAAGTGGAAAAGGAAGGATCCCAGAACTCCAAGGGAGACTTTCAGGCACAATTAGAGGAGTCTCTGAAGGAATTCAATGCACCTCAGACTGGTCAGATGGTGGAAGGAACAGTTGTTCAGATTACAAATGATTATGTTTATGTTGACATTGGAGACAAGTCAGAGGGATTAATCCCTAGAGAGGAGTTCGCAGCCGAAGAGTTGCCGAAAGAAGGGGATACTGTTCAGGCGTTGTTGACAGGCCATAATTCAATGGGGCCTGTTCTTTCAAAAAGAAAAGCTGATTCAAAACGTTATCTCAAAGAAATTCAGCAGGCATGGAAAGATAAGACACCGGTTGATGGTGTAATTTCTAAAGTTGTTAAGAGCGGTTACGAAGTTAATCTTGGAATTGACCGTGCAGCATTCTTGCCTATTAGCCAGGCTGACAGCGATAAGATTGAAAAACCTGAATCATTGCTTGGTTTGAAGTCTAAATTCTATATCGAGCGTCTTTATTCAGACAATAAATTGAATCCGGTTGTTAATCGCCGTAAATATCTTGAAGAAGAAATCGATACAAAACGTGATGCATTCTTCAATAACATTCAGATTGGTGACACCGTAAAAGGAACTGTAAAGAGCTTTACAAGTTTTGGTGCATTCATCGACTTGGGTGGTTTTGACGGTCTTCTTCACATCAATGATATGAGCTGGGGACACGTTGCACGTCCAAAGGATTTTGTCAAGAAAGGTCAGGAAATTGAACTTAAAGTTATCCGTCTTGATCCTGCTGAAAAAAGAATTAATCTTTCTCTCAAGCACTTCTCAGAAGATCCTTGGGTACATTTTGAAGAAAAATATCATGTAAATGATGTTGTAAAAGGTAAGGTTACAAAACTTACTGAATTCGGTGCATTCGTTGAACTTGAAAAAGGAATCGAAGGTCTTGTTCATATCAGCGAATTCTCTTGGACAAAGAAAGTAAACAAACCTGGTGACATGGTTTCTGTTGGTCAGGAAGTTGAAGCTATGATTCTTGGCTACGACATTCAGGCTGGACGTGTTTCTTTGGGATTCAAGCAGACAACCGAAAATCCATGGGATACAATTGCTGACCGTTATGCAGTTGGAACAAAAGTAAAGGGAAAGATTGTTAAGATTACAAATATTGGTGCATTTGTTTCTCTTGAAGAAGGTATTGATGCTTTCCTCCATGCTGACGACATTTCTTGGACAAAGAAGATTAAGCATCCAGGCAGTGAACTTTCTGTAGATCAGGAAATTGAAGCTGTTATTCTTGAATGCGATTCTGAAGCTCATAAAATTAGAGTTGGTATGAAGCAGGTTACTGATAATCCTTGGGTTGCTTTTGCTCAGGAATATCAGGTTGGTTCAACTTTGGAAGGTGAAATTACTTCAATTACAGACTTTGGTGTTTTTGTAAAAGCTCCAAACGGAATTGAAGGTCTTGTAAACAAAGCTAATTTGAGCGATGAAAAGGATGTTCCTTTTGAAGAAGCTGTAGCTAAGTACAAAGTTGGCGATAAGCTTAATGTATATGTTGTTGACGTTAATGCAGAAAAAGAAAAGGTTGGTTTCTCTGTACGTGAATATAAGAGAAAGCAGCAGCGTGATGAAATTTCACAGTATATGTCTTCTGCAAATGATAATGACGACGGTGCATATACACTGGGCGACTTTATGAAAAATCAGAAAAACAGCTAATTTGTTTAGCTTTTACATTTTTCGATAAACCAAGTGAGCGCATTGTATGTTTTAGAAATAGGACTGCAATGCGTTTTGTTTACGGAAACACAAGAAATTAATAAAAGTTAAGGTGTAGAATTGAGCTTTTATACGGATTTTGGTGCTTTTATTGGAAGCGGCAGTTTTGCAGATGATATTAGGAAGGTTGTTTCTTCGGTAAAAAGTAATACTGCATCTGTTCTTGTAACTGGTGAAAGAGGTTCCGGAAAAAAAAAGTTTGCGCAATTCCTTCATTTTAGCAGTTCCCAATATCAAGATGGCTTTTTTGCAGTTAATTCCTGTGATTTTAGTGAACATATTCCTGTTGATTTTATAGATTTTATAAAAAAGAATGGCATTGAAGCAAAAAAAATGACTGTTTATATTGGGCAGTCAGAAAAACTTTCTTCTTCCATTCAGTTAGAATTGTTGGAATTTATAAAATCGGTACGCAGACAGCAGTTTGATATTCGTTTTGTTTTTGGTGCAGAAAATTCGATTGAAGAATCCGTTGAAAAAGGAACTTTTCTAAAAGAATTGTTCTATTGTATGAGTACGCTTTGTGTAAACATCATACCATTGCGGAATCGAAAAGAAGATATTTCTGTTCTTTCGGATTACTTTTTGAATCAGTTTAAGAAAGAGCATGGAAGTTCTGTTTCTGTATTTTCGGATTCAGCCAAAAACGAAATGCAAAATTATTTTTGGCCAGGAAATATTTCTGAGTTAAGAAATGCAGTTGAGAGAGCAGTGATTCTTTGCAGAAGTGAACAGATAAAGGCTTCTGATTTAGGAATTATTCGTTCCTCATCTTCGGGAAATCTTATTCAAGGTGAATTAGAACTGGTTACCGAAGATAAAACCTTAAAAACTGCAATAGATTCTTTTAAGCGAGAATATATTACAAAGATTCTTGAAGAAAATGGCTGGAATCAAACAAAAACTGCGCAGGTACTTGGAATACAACGTACTTATGTGATAAAATTAATAAACGAATTGGATATTCGTAAAAAATAGAAATACTTTTTGAGGATAATAATATGTCAGAAAAAGAAGAAAAGAATACTACAAGTACAAAACTGAATGAGTTTCTTGAAAAAAACAGAAAATATGTTTTTGCATTCTCAACAGTTGTAATTGTTTTTCTGGTTGGATTCCTTATTTTTGAAGTTGTAAAATCTTCGACAACAAATAAGAATCTTGCTGCAATTGATTCTGTGTTCTACCAGATGACACAAGGTTCAGATCAGCTTGGAGATGCAGAACTTGAAGCAAAACGTGTTGAATTTATTGAAAAACTTACTCCTTATACTACTAAAGGTGGAATTGTAGGCGTACGTGCAAATCTTATTTGTGCTGAGCTTTCATTCCAGAAAAAAGATTATTCTAATGCAATTACTTATTGGAATAATGCAGAAACAAAAGGTGCAGAATATTATACAGCTCCAATCGCAAGTTTTAACAAAGCAGTTTGCTACGAACAGATTGGAAATCTTGATGAAGCCGCTAAAGCATATAAAGTTGCCGCTGATTTTGAAGATTACGTTATGAAAAATCATGCTAAATTCAGCTATGGACGCGTTCTTGAAACTCAGGGAAAATATGCAGAAGCTGCTGCTGCTTATACAGAATTGAACGACAATTCACCTGATGACAGATGGGCTCAGCTTGCTAAAACAAGACTTATTGCTTTATCTGTAGAAAATAAAATTCAGTAATTCAGGATTTTGTTTATTATGAAAAAGACATCTATGCTAAAAAGAAGAACTTTTATCCTTGGAGCAGGATGTCTTTTTTTATTTATATTTTCTTTTATTTCCTGTGGTCTTGATGTTTATGAAGTTATTCCTTCACCAACCAGTTTAATCCATCAACCTGATTACAATACCGAAGACTCTTTTGAAAAGTATTTTAATTTCCAGACAAATGAGAATTTTACTTTGGCTAATTATGTTTTTTTAGGTACGGAAATATATTACAAAATCTACAATAACGTAAGTACAATGTCGAGCGAGCGTTCTACTTTGGAATCTTTAGCAAGTTCAACTACAAGTGCAAATTCTGCCGACCGAATGATTTCTTCGTATGGTTATCAGCCGCTTTTATTTTCAAGAAAAAGTTCAGTTTCAATTCCTTCTTCTTCTGATAATAAAAATCGACAGGTTTATATTAGGCTTTCTAATTATCAGGATGATTCATCTTTCTCGGCAAGGATTGCAATTGGAGGAAAAGAAATTGTAGCAGGTAAAGATGGGTATTTGGGAGTTCCGTTAAGAACAACAGAAAGTGGAAGTATTCGTACATTTGATTTTGGCAGGGATGGCGACACAAACTCAGAACCTTTAGAAACAGATATTGATGTAAAATATTCTTCTACTGCAACAGAAACTGGAAAATGGTATGTTCAGCTTTTTGCAGTTGGGGTAGCCCGCGATAACAGCTTTTCTTTGAACTACAGCAACGTTTTGTATTTAGGTGCTGTTACTATTGATGCAACTTCTGTAGATAATTAAGTTTTTTTCAATTTATGACTTTTTTTTGTTGTACAAGTTTTTATGTAAATAGATTTTTGCAAAAAAAAAGAGCTCCTGTTTAAGGAACTCTTAGTGACGCTTGGCAGAATCGAACTGTCGACCTACTGCTTAGAAGGCAGTTGCTCTATCCAGCTGAGCTAAAGCGCCGAAGTAGAAATAATATATCACAAAATTAGATTTGTTTCAAGCGGTGTACAAGCCTGTTTTTTAATTTATATGTTATAAAATTCCGACTATATATTTATTTTTCTTATTTAGTACCAAGCATTTCTTTCATTGTTCGCCAGCCAAGCATTGCACATTTTACGCGGGCAGGCATGTGCGAAATATCCTGCAAAGCGGCAGCTTCATCAAGGCGTTCCAAATCTTCTTCGGTAACTTTATCTTTAATCATGCGATCAAAAATATCAGCAAGTTCTAAAGCTTCTTCTTTTGTTTTTCCAATAACTAAATCTGCCATCATATCAACACTTGCCTGGCTGATTGCACATCCGCTTCCTGTAAAACTTGCGTCGGTAATTTTTCCGTCGTCACTAAGTTTCATCTGCAGGGTAATCTGGTCGCCGCAGCTAGGGTTCACGCCTTCAAGACAAAAAGTAGGTGAGTCCATGTTGGTTTTGTGAGTTGGGTTTATGTTATGTTCGTTTAAAATTTCGCGATATAATTCCTTTGTGTCCATAATTTAAATAATATACAATAAAAAGACGTTGGTTTCAACTTTGATTGTGACGGGGTTTTTAAGGGGGGCGCAAGTTTCTGTGTGAACCTTATTGTTAATTCATTCTACTTGCGCCAGCAGTTTTTGCTCTGCAAAAACTGCTGAAATTGAATTTCCCACTTAGGCGAGGGGGTAGTGGACAAGCAACAAAGCGAAGCGACTTGCTTGGGAACGAGGGGCAGGCGCCCCTCCTTTATCCTAATCCTTAAAGCCGCTCCATTCACGAAGATGGCTAAGTTTTTCAAGGAATTTATCGGCTTCTTCTTCGGTATTGTAAAAATACAGGCTTGCACGGGCAGTTGCAGTTTGACCAAGATATTGACCAAGTGGCTGCGCACAATGATGTCCTGCACGGATAGCAATATGTTCTTCGCTAAGAAGAGTTGCAACATCATGCGGGTGAACGCCGTCTACAGTGAAGGTAACAATTCCGCAGCGTTTGTTTCCGTCTTTACTTCCAATGATATTAACGTGTGGGATATTTTTCATTCCTTCTATAATACGGCATGCAAGTTCTGCATCATGTTTTTCGATATTTTCAAGCCCGATTGAACTTATATAGCGGATTGCGGCTGCCATTCCAACTGCATCTCCCGCACTGACTGTTCCTGCTTCAAATTTATGTGGAACTTCGGCCCAGGTTGCAGTATCGCGGGTAACGTATTCAATCATTTCGCCGCCACGAAGGAACGGTTCCATTTGTTCTAAAAGTTCGCGTTTACCGTAAAGAGCACCAATTCCCATTGGACCGCAGAGTTTGTGTCCGCTCATTGCAAAAAAGTCGGCGTTTATATCCTGAACATCAACTTTCATGTGTGGTGCAGACTGTGCTCCATCAACAATAAAAATTGCTCCAACTGCGTGTGCAGCTTCTCCAATTTTTTTAACAGGATTTGTAACTCCCATTACATTGCTTACGTGTACAACAGAAACAATTTTTGTTCGTTCTGTAATTTTTGCAGCAATTTCTTCATCACTTATAATGCCGGTTTCTTTGTCACATTCCATAAAAACAAGCTTTGCGCCAGTCTTTTTGCAGACCATTTGCCATGGAACAATATTTGAATGATGTTCCATTATAGTTACACAAATTTCGTCTCCGGCTTTCAGGTTGTTCAAGCCCCAGCTGTAGGCAACAAGATTAAGGCTTTCGGAAGCATTGCGGGTAAATACAACTTCTGCGGCTTCATGTGCGTTTATAAAGCGGGCGGTTGTCTCACGCGCATTTTCGTATGCAAGAGTTGCACGTTCACTCAAAGAATAAAGTCCACGCAACGGGTTTGCATTTTCTGTTGCATAAAAGTGAGTCATTGCATTTAAGACAATAAACGGGCGCTGAGCAGTTGCTGCTGTATCAAAATAAATGAGACCTTTGTTTTCTCCAGCTTCGTTTTCATCAATTGCCTTAAAAAAAGGGAAATCCTTTCTGTATTTATTTTCCATTGTTTTACCTACTAAGTTTATGTGTAATTACGCCACATTTTAGAGGATTTTCAGGATTTGTGCAATTATTTACTATTATAATACGTTGTTTTTCCTATATAATAATTCTATGGATTTTTCAAACCGACCTTTAAAAATTTTTTTATGTTATTATAAGCCTCATCTTGCACTTTTTATTACAGATATGATTTGTGCCGTTTTTATTGCGGCAATTGATGTTGCTTTCCCTATGTTTTCTCGTTATGCATTGAATACGCTTATTCCAAACTTTCAGCTGAGAACTTTTGTAATTCTGATTGCTGTTCTTTTTGCAGGCTTTTGTCTTCGCTATCTTTGTAACTGGTTTGTCGGTTATTGGGGACATATTTTTGGAAACCGTGTTGAACAGGATATGCGCCGTGATGTTTTTGATCATCTTGAAAAGCTTCCGTTCAGTTTTTACGATACTCACCGTACTGGAAAAATCATGTCACGTGCAACAACCGACCTTTTTGATATTACTGAACTTGCTCACCATGGGCCGGAAGATTTTTCTATTGCAATTCTTACTTTGATAGGCTCTTTTGTTCTGCTTTTGAAAATTCGCTGGGAACTTGCCCTTATTGTGATTGTAGCCCTTCCTGTTATGGTTTTTATTGTAATTTCTTCGCGACGTAATTTTTCGCGAACATCAATTCGTGTAAAAGAAGCTACTGCCGAAGTAAATGCAAGTCTTGAATCAAGTATTTCCGGCATTCGTGTTACTAAGGGATTTTGTAACGAAGATTTTGAACGCCAGCGTTTTGCTCATCACAACAGGGAATACAGTGCGGCAAAGCAGGTTCGCTTCCGTTATATGGCCTTTTTTCATTCAAACATTGATATTTGTAATAATATGCTTTCGCTTCTGGTGCTTGCTGTTGGCGGATTTTTTATTATGAAAGGAAAGATGACTCTGCCAGATTTGATTGCGGCTAATCTTTTTATTGCAAGTTTTACAGCCCCAATTCGTAAATTGACAAACTTTGTAGAACAGTTTGCAACCGGAATGGCGGGTTTTCAGCGTTTTATGGAAATTATGCGTACCAAGCCGGAGCCAGCTGATGAAGCTGATGCTGTGGATGTACTTTCTGCGCGTGGAAATATCAGCTTTAAAAATGTAGATTTTTCTTATACTCAGGATTTTCCTGTTTTAAGTGATGTGAACTTTGATATTCATGCTGGAGAAAAATTTGCTCTTGTTGGGGCGAGTGGTGGCGGAAAATCTACAATCTGCAATTTGATTCCTCGTTTTTATGAAATTACCGGCGGGCAGATTAGTCTTGATGGAATTGATATTCGAAAGATTAAAAAAAGTTCTCTTAGAGGGCAGATTGGAATTGTTCAGCAGGATGTATTTTTGTTTGCAGGAACAATCCGCGAAAATATTGCGTACGGAAAGCCTGATGCAACTGATGAAGAAATTGAAAAGGCAGCCCGCCGCGCAGAAATTCATGATGATATTATGAAAATGCCAAACGGTTATGATTCAATTGTAGGTGAGCGCGGAATTAAACTTAGCGGGGGCCAAAAACAGCGTGTTTCTATTGCAAGATGTTTCTTAAAAAATCCGCCGATTTTAATTTTGGATGAAGCAACTTCGGCTCTGGACACAACTACCGAAATTAAAATTCAGCATTCATTTGATGAACTTTCAAAAGGGCGAACAACGCTTGTAATTGCGCATCGTCTTTCTACAATAAAAAATGCCGATAAAATTGCCGTAGTAAATGACCACGGTATTGTAGAAATGGGAACACACGATGAATTAATGGCAAAACGCGGTGAATACTACAAATTGCGGGCTGCCCAGAAATGAGGTCATTGTCGGGCGGGGCGTTCTGTCATTGTTGACCGAGTTTACTTCGCAGACATCGCAGGACTTGACCCGACAATCTTATTTTTCCAACCAGTTTTCTATTTCTTCATGTACACCTTCATCTGGGATGTTTGCTGCAGCAGCGGTTATTTTTGCTCGTGTCAAAAGGTCTTCGGCAGTTTTCTGGTCAATTCCGCGGCTGTTCATGTAGAAAAGCATTTCGTTAGAAAGTTTTCCAATTGTAGAACCGTGTTCTGCAGAAATATCTTCTTCACCACAAAGAATAATTGGAGCGGCTTTTACCACAGCCTTTGGAGACAAAAGAAGGGTCGTTTCTATTTCGTTTCCTTTTGAGCCGGTACATCCTTTTACGAGGTCGATTGTTCCACGATATGTTTTTGTAGTTTCATCTTTTACAGTTCCGTCGGTTTTCATGTTACAGACTGTCTTTTTTCCTTTATGAACTACAACCTGATTCATATCCAGATATTGTGTTCCGCGGCAAATATATGCTGTATCTGACGTAAACTGAGACTGATAACCTGCGAGTGTAGTATGAAAACTTGCGTCAATATGAGAGCCACCAAGTTCAATCTGAGTAAGGCTTACTTTTGCTCGTTCGCCGCAAACTACGGAAGTGTTATCAATTTGATTTACGTTTTTACCGCAAAGCTGAACTTTTGTAATGTAAATGTTAGAATCATCTTCTGCATAAACTTTTGTAATAATGCCAGAAAGTGATGATTTATCTGTACCGCCATCGTATACAATAATTACTTTTGCAGTAACTCCTGTTTTTGCGTGTATGATTTGATGAGTTGCATTATTTTGGTCAGCAGATATTCTTATGATTAAAGGTTTTGTGTCGTCGCCAGCTTTTCCGCGCTCAAAAGTGTAAATTTTTCCTTCGGCGGCACTTTGTGTAATAAGATCTGCGGCTTGTGAACCGATTGCATTTTCTGGTTCTGGAAGTTCTGTTTTTATAGATTTTCCGCTGCTGATTGTTACTCCGTCTGGAATCTGTACTTCACAACCTGTATTTTCACCAGCGAACACAGGTACTTCAATAGAGTCTTTATTTATTTTAAGCCAAGTCCAAGTAAGATATGGAATTGGATTTATATCTAACTTTTGTTCCATTACAAACCTCCAAAGGTAAATGTTAAAGAATTGCTACATTGAACCTTTCATCTCGAGCTTAATCAAATTATTCATCTCAACGGCGTATTCCAAAGGTAACTCTTTGCTTACAGGATTTGCAAATCCGCTTACTATCATGCTTCTCGCTTCGTCTTCTGGGATTCCGCGGCTCATTAAATAGAAAATTGCGTCGTTTGAAATGCGGCCGATTTTTGCTTCGTGGCCTACATCACATTCGTCGGTTTTAATTACCATAGCAGGAATTGTGTCTGAACGGCTTTCTGAATCGAGCATTAAACTTTCACAAGAAACACTTGTTTTACTTCCTGTTGCATTTTTGTCTATGTAAACTGCAGAACGGTAAATGCTTACTCCGCCACCTTTAGAAATTGACTTTGTAGAAATAAGGCTTGTTGTGTCCGGCGCAAGATGAACCATTTTTGCACCAGTGTCCAGTTCCTGTCCGTTACCTGCAAAGGTAATTCCTGTAAACTCTGATTTTGCACGTCTTCCAACCAAATCACTTTCCGGGTAGAGATAGCTTACGTGTGAACCGAACGAACCGCTTACCCATTCAATGCTGGCATCTTCTTCAACCTTTGCACGTTTTGTGTTCAGATTGTACATGTTTTTAGACCAGTTTTCGATTGTAGAGTAGCGTAAGTGAGCGCCTTTTTTTACAAAAAGTTCAACGGCACCCGCGTGTAGGTTTGCTTCGTTATATTTTGGTGCAGAACAACCTTCGATAAAGTGTAAATCTGCTCCTTCGTCTACGATAATAAGTGTATGTTCAAACTGACCAGCTCCACGCGCATTCAAACGGAAGTAAGATTGCAACGGGAACGAAAGATGAACGCCTTTTGGAACATAAACAAAGCTTCCTCCTGACCAGACAGCTCCGTGTAAAGCGGCAAATTTGTGGTCTTTTGGAGTAATGAGTGTCATAAAATATTCTTTTACCATTGGGCCCCATTCTTCGCTTTTTAATGCTTCTTCAAAGCCCATATAAACAACGCCCTGTTTTGCAACTTCTTCCTGGACGTTGTGGTAAACAAGTTCTGAATCGTATTGAGCGCCAACACCCGCAAGAGATTTTCTTTCTGCTTCAGGAATTCCAAGCTTTTCAAAAGTTTCTTTTATATCATCTGGAACGTCTTCCCATTTTCCGCTCATTTGGGTTTTTGGGCGAACGTAGGTTGCAATGTTATCTATATTCAAACCGTCAATAGAAGGTCCCCATTTTGGCACTTTAAGCTGATTATAAAGTTCCAGCGATTTTAAGCGGAATTTGCGCATCCATTGTGGGTCGCCTTTTTCTTCACTGATTTTTGCTACGATGTCTGGAGTAAGCCCGCTTTCAATACGGTAAAAATCCTTTTCTGTTTCTTCGTAGCGGAAATCGTAGAATTCTCGGTTGATGTCCTGTATATTTGTTTTTTCTTCCATAAAGTTATTTTATAAATTCCTCAAAACCTTTTTCGTTTATTTCCTTGAATAACTGTCCGTCGCCTGTTTTAACTATGTGGCCTTTTACAAGAATGTGTGTTTTATCTACGGCAAGACCTTCCAGAATTTTTGTAGTATGAGTGATGATAAGAAGGGAGCCGTTTGTCATTTTGCGGTATTCTTCAATTCCTTTGGCAACAAAACGGATAGCATCTACGTCAAGACCTGAGTCTGTTTCGTCAAGGATTGCAAAATCTGGTTTAAGCATAAGAAGCTGTAAGATTTCGCTCTTTTTGCGCTCTCCACCAGAAAAACCAACGTTCAGGTCGCGGCGGGCGTAATCTGGATTCATATTCAAAAGTTCCATGCAGCGTTTAAGTTCTTTCTGGAACTGGAATAATTTTACGTGTTCGCCTGTTTTCTGCTGAATTGCAGAACGAATAAAAGCTTCAAGACTGATTCCCGGAACTTCGAGTGGACTCTGGAAAGACATGAACATGCCAAGTTTTGCTCGCTTATCGGTACTTTCTTCTGTAATGTCGGTGTCCTTAAAAATGATTTTTCCGCTTGTAATTTTGTAAACAGGATTTCCCATTAAGGCATTGCCAAGAGAAGATTTTCCGGCTCCGTTTGGTCCCATCAGAACGTGAGTTTCGCCCTGTCCAATTTGTATATTCAGGTCATTAAGAATCTGTTTGCCGTCTTCAAGACCTGCGTTTAAGTTTTTTACATCTAACAACATACTGTAAATATACTGAAAATTCGGGGTGTCGACAATATAATTTGCGTAGTGTGTTGAAAAAATTACCTATTTACTAGGTGGATTGATGGGCAAGAAGCGGTAAAATATATTAAAAAAAATAAAAATTGACATCTGACTTGGATGGTGGTTATAATAATTTGTTACTTCTTTTGTCCTGCCTATGAAAAAAAATCTTAGGAGAATTAAAATGAAAAAAAATGTAGGTGTAATGTTGGGTGCTTTATTTTTTGCACTTTCAACATTGTTGGTGTCTTGTTCTGATGTTGGAACAAAACTTGAGCAGTTAAACACTGTTATTCCGGCTGATAAAACAGGTGTAGTGATTAGTAATCCTTTTAAAGATTCTACAAGATTTGATGCCCGAACTATTACTTACTATTCAAAACATGATGTTGATTTTTATCAGATTTCAGTTTGGTACCTTGGTGCACTTGATAAAGAAGATGTGTCTGATACAACTATGACTGATGATAATATGATTTCTACACTTAAGATTTCTAAAGAAGATTCATATACTTCAAAGACTATGGTTTTTGATAACGAAGGTACTTACTATTTTAAATGTACTGCTTATTGCGGTGAAGAAGTTATTGCCGAAGATTCTGCTTCTAAACAGCTTTCTTTTGCAACTGCTGAATTTGTAATTTTCTATCTGGTTCCAAAAATTAAAACTCAGACTGCCGATGTTGGCGTTTCAATTTCGTGGGTAGGTGATGATGAAAGTTCACCAGTTCATACAATACGTTTTGTAAGACCTGTTGATAAACTTGATACTACAATAAAACTGCTTGCAAATGGAAAAGTTGATTATAATGAAAATGACTTCTTTCCTTACGCCTTTGGAAAAATTCCACTTTCAAAAATTGATTTCTCGCTTCTTGTAGGAAAAGTTGGAGATTCGTATTCGTTTTCTTTAACTACAAGCGTAAAAGAAGATTATAAGGAAGATATTGGTTTTTCTGATACAATCTTTTCTTGGATAAAAACTTATTCAAGTTCTAATACTGTGATTTCTGATAATTTTTCTGGCGAAGGAAATTTTTATACTTATGGTAGTATAGATTCTTCTCTGTGGATTCTTTTGGATGGCAAGATTGAAAAGACAATTAATTCAGATAATATCGTAGATAAAGCGTACACAGTCGAGGAATTACAGTCGAAATATATACGGCTTGATTCAAAGGGAAATGTTTATACTTTAGGTGATTATATTAAATCCGAATGTAGCTCTGTTTCGTATTCACCAGATCCTGATACTTATTTTATTCAGTATTTTGGTGATTGCACAGGAACAATTTGGGAGGATTCTAATTGTACTTGTACAGAAGAAGGAAGGGCTTGGCACTATGCACATTTTAAACTTATAAAGACTCCTTATAAATTTTAATTCCGTGTTTTTAAGGGTAGCGCGCCCTTAGGGGGGAGTGCTAGCTTCTGTTGGATTTATAATTACAACTTATGTCGCTTGCACTTCCGTTTTTGTTTCTTTCACGGGTTTTTAAGGGCAGAGCCCTTAGGAGAAGGGGGTGTGGGTGAAAGCAATGCTTGAACCCCAGGGGGAAGGCATTCCCCCTCCTTCTAAAAATCTATATAATAAAATCATGAACCACAAGAATTTTGTTTTTTTTGACTGTGAATGCGCGAATACTTTTGAAGGCGTTGGTAAAATCTGTTCGCTTGGGTATGTGCTTTGTGATGATGAATTGAACGTTATTGAATCTGAAGATGTTGTGATGAATCCGGAATGTGAGTTTGACTGGTATCTTTTTTCGGGGAAGGGCGGATGTCAGTTGGCTTATTCTAAGGATTATTTCCGAATTAAACCGAATTTTGCTGCATATTATAAGGATATAAAAAAGCTTTTTACTACCGGTAACCGTTTTATTGCGGGTTTTGCGGTTAGTAATGATGTTGGTTTTGTAAATTCTGCCTGTGAACGTTATAATCAGAATTATATTAATTTTCGTGCTTTTGATATTGAACCTCTTTTGCATCAGATTTACGGTGAAAAAAAGAAGCTTAAGGAATGGGCGGAATTTCTTGGCGTAAATGTTGAAAAATATATGAGTCATAAGTCGGTTGATGATGCGATGATGACTATGCTTTGTTTAAAACGTGTTTGCCAAGAGCAGGGAAAATCTGTTGAAGAATTGATGAAGGAACATAAAGGTTTGTTTGTTTCTTCGGAACAGATGTTGATTCAGCAGGAAGAACGAGCTTACCGCCGCGAAGTTCAGGAAAAAATTAAGCGTCTCTATGGAAAACGTTCGCCAAAACCGCGTTACAAAACTTTAAATGGTGCGCAGTTTGAATTTAACCCTAAATTATTGCGTGAAGTTGACGTTGCATTCGACCTTATCAAGCGTATTTACGAAAATGATGGTGTTGTTGTGGAAAGTTTAAAAGGAAAAGGAACTGTAATCTTTTTGGAAAAGCCTGATTCACCGGAATTTATTGAAAAAATGAATAAACGCGGTTTTGATGTAACTTCGGTAGACGAGCTGGAAGAAAAGCTTAGATAAAAATCAAAACATATAGGATGAAAAAAATCCTAAACAAAAATTTTCCACTGCCGATTCTAAATGTAAGAGGATATTAAAAATGAATTCTTTTACAAGGTCAGTGGATTTACTCCAGCGCGAAATGGATGTTGTTTCTTTGCGTTACCAGGTAAGTGCAAACAATCTTGCTAACTGCGAAGTAGATAATTTTAAGCGTTCAACAGTCAATTTTGAAAGTGAATTAAAACGCGCTTTTGAATCGGAAGAACGTGCCAAAAACGGATTTCACCTTACAACAACAGATTCCCGCCACATGCAGATTAATCTCCC
>JAILCM010000148.1 GCA_024680155.1 Treponema sp. | reverse complement strand
GTAGCCGGGTTAGAGTTTACAAGCACAATCTTGTAGCCATTTTCGCGCAGGGCCTTACAAGCCTGAGTTCCCGAATAGTCGAACTCACAAGCCTGACCAATAACAATCGGTCCCGAACCAATAATCAAAACTTTGTTGATGTCTGTTCTCTTCATTTATATCTCCTGTGTCATGTTCGGGCTTTTCCCGGACATCTTTATAAACAATATAATAAAAGTGGGGAAAGCCTTCCCCTCGCTCGCACTTCGTTGCTCGCTACCCCTTTTAGCGGGGACACCCCGCAACGCCCTGGCGCACAAGTAAAAAAAAAGCGGAATTCAAAAGAATTCCGCCATTAAAATTCAAAAATAAAAATAGTATGAACAGTGTTTTTCATATTGAGAATCGCAATATCTATACAACCTTCAGTTTTCATACTGGAAGCAAATATTATCAGAAATTGCGATTTTATGCTAGTAGTTTGAAAAAATATGAAAATAATGCAGAAAAATGTACATCTATTCTTTTTCCTTAATCACATACATTGGGTTTTGTCCTGGGCAAAGTTCAAGGACGTGTTTTTCGCAGGCAAGAACTTCGGACGGGTCGTGGGTTACGTGGAGCATTGTAGTTGTGCCCTGTTCTGCAATCAATTCCATAAGATTCAGGATTTTTGTACGGTAATTTTCGTCCAGGCCGTGGCATGGTTCATCTAAAATAAGGATTTTTGGGCATTTTACGGCTGAACGCAAAATCAAAATTGCACGTTGTTCGCCATAACTAAGGTTTCCAAAATTTTCGTGCTCGCGTCCTGCAAAACCACCAAGTTCAAGCCATTTTTTTGCAGATGAAATTTCCGTGTCGGTTGCAGTTTCGTACAGACCGATTGAATCACGGAAGCCGGAAATTATTACATTTTGCAAACTTGTTCCGCCAAGCATTCTATACTCAACATGGAGCCGGTACGAAACAATTCCAAGATTCTTTTTTATATCCCAGATACTTTCTCCCGAGCCGCGCTTTATACCAAAAATGCGAACATCATTTGAATAAACCTGCATACAATCGCCGGTAATCAATTCCAAAAAAGTAGTTTTGCCGGAACCGTTTGGGCCTTGGATTAGCCAGTGTTCGCCCTTATTAAGCTGCCAGTTCAAATCTACAAGAACAATGTGGTCGTCCCAGCCAACATTGACGTGATTCATCTGAACGAGGATTTCGGGTGCGGATTCGGCAAGTTTAGAGGCCTGGTTGTTGGAAGTTTCAGCATCACAAGAATTTTCGGGCATGGTGGTAGAATGCGTGTTTGTGGGACGTGCGTTTTCATTTTTGTAAGATTGATTTTGGGGCTCGGCGTTTCTGATTTGCGTCTGATTGAGAGTTTCCACGAGTTTCTGGGCAAAATCCTGTTTTTCCTGAGCGGCTGATTTTTGATTTTGGGATTCTCGTTTTTGCAAAATTTCTTCGTAATCTGAGCGTTTACCGCAAAAACTGACCGTTTTTTGTGAAAATTCCAGCACATTTGTTATAGAATCTGGAATTTCGTGCCATCGTTCCATTCCAAGAATTATTTTTGGATATTCACTTCCACTTTGCGGTTTCAGCTGATTTGAAACAACTGTTGTAAAAAAATCGAGCAGGATTTTGCGGCTTTGAACATCAAGTCCGGCAAACGGATCACTCAAAATCAAGAGCTTTTTTCCCGAAATTAACGCCCGTGCCAAAAGTGTTCGCCGAATTTCTCCCGTAGACATGTATTTTAATCCGCGGTCAAGGATTTTTTCTACGCCACACAATTTGATTGCAGGATAAGCTTCCAGTTTTTGCGCAATGGGTGGTAACGGCTCGTTCTTTTTGATTTTGCCGCAAAGAGCTTCTGCAATAAAAACGCGCCCGGTTCTTCCTATATCAACGCCACCTTCAATAAATTCGCTTTCGTCGTTCTGGCGTTCTTCTTCTATAATTTGCGCTGCCCGTTCCAGAGAAACAATCTCTACAGAATCTTTATATATAGAAGAAAACAATCCGTCTTGATTTGGGACAAATTGATTTTCGCCAGCCAGTGCTTTTAAAAAATCCGCTTTTCCACCGCCGTTTGGGCCAATCACAAGCCAGGCCTGCTCGCTGCAAAATTCCCAGTCAATTTGCGGAATTAATGTTTGTTTTGAGTTTTCTATTCGGCAATTTTTTACAGAAATTAATTTTTCGCTCATTTCAGGCATTCTCCTTTCTGATTAGCGGTAGCTGAACTTTCAGACTCAAAATTCTCTTTTACAGCAGTTCGCATTGAATAAACACATCCGCAATATTCCTGGCGGTACAAATTATATTCGGCACTAATTTCGAGGCTGCGTTTGAATCCACCTTTTTTCTTAAAATCTGATGGGAGCCATTGCGGGGAGTGGGAAGCTGCGGCCCCAAGTTCTAACTCGCTTTTGGATGAAGTTTTTTCCGCCCCAGTTTCAACTGGCACTTTAGCTGTACTAAGCTCCTCACCAATCACATTAAGCTTTTCGGCATCCTTAAACGGACTTATACTCAGCGTTGTGCAAAAATAGTCAAAATTGTGAGCTTTTGCATAATCATACGTTTTTTTAAGGCGGAATTCATAACAGCGGCGGCAACGTTCACCTTTTTCGGGCTCATTTGCGAGTTCGTGATTCTGGCGCGTTCCAACTGCCTCATAAAATTCATCAGGATTATAATCACATTCAACCAATTTTACATCATTTTGCAAAACCGGCGGGAATTTTTTGTATAAAGCTTTTAGTTCTTCCAAGCGACGTTCATATTCTTTTGGAGGATAAATATTCGGGTTATAATACAAAACAGTGATTTTAAAATATTCAGCAAGATATTCAAGAACATACGAAGAACAAGGTCCGCAACACGCATGAAGAAGCAG
>JAILCM010000095.1 GCA_024680155.1 Treponema sp. | reverse complement strand
TTATTCCTGGTGTGCAGAAAATAAAAACTTCGGCGTTGAATTTTGGATTTGCGGCAGGAATCTTTCCATTTTTTAACGATGATTTTTATTCCGAAAAATCCTGGTTTAATAAAATCCGGCCGTTTGAAGAGAAATCCTGTTTTTGCGGTGAATTAAATACTCTGTTTTCTAATTCTATTTATACAGGAAACGTGTTTTTGAATGTGTACCAGAATCCTCTTTCACCTGTTCAATTCTGCGTAAAAAACGAAAATAAACTTGTGCTTGGAAATTTTACGCTTGGATTTTCAAGTTTTATAAATCCTTTTGAGCAGATTCTCACTCCAAGTGGAAAAATATTGCAGCGTCAGTTCCAGACCAAACTAAACTTGAATTATTCAACTTTTATCCGCTCATTTGGATTTTTATTTACCGAGCCGATAATCCGCGTAAAATATGGCGCAAGTTTTTATTCGTGCTTTTTGGAAGATGGATTTTCGTGCAAAGCAGGCCTTGGAATTCAATTGATGGATTCTTTCTTTTTGTTCAGTCTTTTGGGGAATACAACTTTTGAAGACAATACATTTGATTCCGCGACTGCAACCTTAAAAATGAACCCAAGTTTTGGCAAGTTCAAACCGACTTTTACACAAAATCTCAGCTGGTCAAAAAGTACTACCGCCCTAACTACGACGCAAAAATCTACAGTTTCATTTAATCTTGGAAATAAAAATTCTTTTTTATCAATGTGCAGTTTATCCGCAAGTTTTACAGAAAAAAACGGCGAATTTACAAAGTTTGTAGTCGATTCAGCATTTGGAATGATTTTTGTGTGGAAAGAAATAAAATGCACTGGGAAGGTCACGGTAAAGTATTATTGATGTTATGAAATAGATCTCTCCCATCACCGAAATCACGCTTCCAAGAATTATCACAAAAAATAAATCTGGAACATAAGATTTTACTACCCAAAGCGGAGTGTCTACAAAAATCTTAGTAAAAGTCAGCAGGAAAACTGGCCATACGATATAAGCAAGAACCGGTAAAACAATCGATTTTACTTTGCCTTTTGTGGTTTCGCGTTTTTTTGTCTCGGATTTTTGGGATGAATAAATACTTCTAATCAATATAAGGACCGAAAGTGCGATAATTAAAAGATAAATCGCATTTAAACCAAGGTGAATCAAAACATACGAAAAATGATTTACTTTTTTTGGTGAACGTCCTTGCAGAATTGAAAGACTGTCCCAAAACGCGTTATCCATGAGTGCATTCATGCCGAATTCGTCGTTGCCATTTACCATAAAGCAAACTGCAAGATTTTTTTGTGGCAAAATGAATGAATAGGAAATGTAATTTTCAACCTGGCCGCCGTGGAAAATAATCTCAAGTCCGTCATAATTCATGTAATTCCAGCCTTTGCCGTAGCTTGCGCTTTCTTTTGGACCAAGCGGAACATTCTGATACCACATTGAATTAATGCTTTCTTTTGAGATGATTTGTGTATTGTTTTCTGAAAGTCCGTCGTTCAAATACATTCGTAAATATTTTGCGTGTTCATTTGGCGTTAGCACTAAAAATCCTGCCGGCTCGTGAAACCATGATTTTTGTTTTGGATAGTCGGCATCACCTTTTACAAAAAATCCAAAATAATTGCGGTTTCCCAATAGAAGATTTTTGTCGCCTTTTAAAAGTTCAGCTTTTGCTTTTGAATTTGTCATTCCCAATGGAAGAAAAATATTCTGCTGAATGTATTGGTCGTATGAACTTCCCGAAACTTTTTCTAGGATTTTTCCAAGTAAATCGTAGTTCACATTTGAATATTCGTATTTGCCATAAGATTTTGTGATTTTTGCGTTATGTAATTTTGCGTGTGTATCAAATCCGCTTGTGTGATTTAAAAGTGAAAGGATCGTAATTTTTTTGTTAAAAGTGTAGTCAGGAAGATAGACCGAAATATCATCTTCAAGATTTATAAGCCCTTTTTCTACAAGCTGCATGATTGCAAGAGCCGTATAAGATTTACTGTTTGAACCCACAAAAAAGTTCTGATCAAGATTTCTGCATTGCCCAAAATTCTGTGAATAAATTGTCTTTTCCGAATCCGTTATAAAAAACGCCATCCCCGGAATATGATACGCCTCAACAATTTCCCCAAGATATCTTTGAAACACCACAATCTGTTCGTCAGTTAAAGTTGACTTTTCCGCCCCTTGATTTTCCTCCGCAAAACAAAAAACGGAACAAATCATCAAAATTAATACAAAAAAGTTCTTTTTCATCACA